>DATHEN010000309.1:0-8182 GCA_035318565.1 Polyangiaceae bacterium | reverse complement strand
CGCTCTCTGGCGCGTCGAGCACGCGATAATCGATGTGCTTGTTGAGGTGGCGCGGCGTCACGCCGCCGCCCGCTGGATCGATGACGGTGATCCGCGTCTTGGCGAGGTTGCCCTGCACGGTCCCGTGCGAGCTCTGGCCTTCGAAGCGCTCGAAGTTGTTCGACTCGAGGTTCGAGACGTACAGCTTGCCGCTGACCGGGTTGGTCGCCATGTTCATCAGCGTCGTGCCGACGTGACGAAAGCTCGTGGACTCGCTCAGCGTGCTCACGTTGATCGCGTACACGTCTTTGTCGGGCAAGGTGAACATGACCGCGTTGCCCCAGTTGCGCCCGCGCTTGTCCTCCCAGTGACCGGTCGCGCGGTTGAACTGGACTATCAGGCCCACGTCCGGCGCCTTCACACCCGCGGCGCTGTGAGAAGGACCGTAGTCGCCACCCGGATACGTGACGTTATTCAGGGTGCACGGCGCGTCGGGATTGAACCCGTCGCAGACCGCCGTCGCCGAGACGACCGACGTCTCGTTGCCGGAGAAATGTACGCCGACATACACGGTGTTGCCGTCAGGGCTCACGCTCAGGGGGCGCGGCGTATCGCCAAACAGCTCGATGACCTTGAGCGGGGTGCCGCCGAACGCCGAGCCGGCGTTGGCGGCGTCGTACACCCACACGTCCGCGCGCGGGACGCTCGCCGTGAACAGCTGCGCGTCCTGCGTGCCCGTAGTGAACAGGTTGGCGGGGACGAGCGCGCGGTTCTGGCCGCGATGCGCCGTGGTGACGAAGGCGCGGCCGTTGCCTGCGCCCGCAAACACGATGTCGCGCGGCTCGTCGCCCACCAGCAGAGTTCGCGCGACGCGAGGCGGATTGGCACCTACATCGACCACACTCACCGAGTCGCTCAAGTGATTGACGACCCACACTTCAGTGTTGCTGCGGACCGCGACGGACACGGGCTCGAGACCCACGCGCACCGAGCTATGCGGAGTGAGCGCGCCAGCGGCATCGACCGCGAAGATCTCCAGCCTGCCGTCCGGCACGTTGGCGACGAACAAGCGCGACCCATCCGGCGAGAGTGCGATCGGGCGAACCGGACCACTCTCGAAGCTCACGAACGAGCGCGCGCCCGGCGACGGCGTGAGCGGCGGTGCGGTTCCCGTCGCTTTGTCCGCGTGACTCAGCGTGTCGTCGCCCTCGCTCCCGCAGCCGAAGCTGGCGAGGAGTGCGCTGCACAAAGCCAGCCTTCGGAGCGCGCCGCCGGTCCGAAGCGACAATGCCAAACTGCGAGCCGCTGGACCGAAGGTGTAATTGGCTTGCTGCATAGAAACCCTTAGGCAACCGTCTCGCGACGAGCGATTGTGCGAACCGTTTTGATCAGCCAGGTCAGGAATGCGAGCTGCACTCGAGCGCGCTCACCTGAACCGCCAGCGCCCTCGTCAGAGTAGCGCGCTTCGTTGCAGACCGGAAACAGAGTCTAAGCGGACTCTGCGATTCAACGCGCACCGCCGCGCGGGCTGTTACTGCGCTGTAAAATTGAATCTAGAGATGAAGGGGTGATGGGCATCTAAAAGGGTTCCGGCCCGAGCGAGCTCTCAAGGCAGGCGTCGAGAGCTCCGCCCCGGTGAATGTGACCGGCTCTCCTGCCACGACGTTGCGAGTCGGCGCCGAACTCGGGCGGGGTCGCGCCGACTGACTTTGCGAGTCCTGCGCGCATCCTTTACATCACGGGCATGCGCGTTGTCGCGCCATGGCTTGCCGTACTCGAGTCTGCGCTAACGCTCGCAACGCGACGCGCAGTCGCGCTCGTTCCTGCGTGCGCCCCCAACAACCAGTTCGGCGCTTACTCGTTCGGCTCCAGCGTGACGTCACGCCCGCGCTTCCGGTGCTCGCACCGGCCAGGATTTTCTTGGAAATCGAGCACACGCATCGAGACCGGGCTTCCGCTGCGAGCGCTGCAACTCGTTCCGCGCCGTCCCGTCAGAGTGCGGCCTCGAGCTCTGCGCGTGCACACTCATAACCGTCGCGTGTAACGTGGATGGGTGCGCTTTCTTGAATCCAGACCCGCGAACCGGGCAGCGGATACGCCTTCGCATCCCAGCCCGGAGCGCGCCAGCAGCGCTCGTATTCGAAGCGGATCCCGACGATGGGGCAGCCGGTTGCAAGAGCCATATCGAAGGCGCCGCGTTTCGCTCGATGTCGCGGCCCGGCAGGTCCGTCGACGGCGAGCAGGGTGCTGTAGCCCGAGCGGATGTAGCGAACGACTTGCTCGAGCGCCTGCTGGCCGTGGTGACCGGTCGAGCCGAGCGCCAAATCGCGCACGCCGTTCCACGCGAGCAGCAGATGAACGCCGCGCATGTACCAGATGGGGTGGTTCAGCCAAGCATAGCGACGACCGGCTTGTGGCGGGAGATAGCTCGCGATGTAAGTCGGTAGATTCTCGTGCCAGATGCACTCGATGCGCGGAGTTTGCCGAACGGGACTCGGCCGCTCGAACCTGCAGCCGTGGCGGATCAGCAGGGTCGATGCCTCGAGCAGCGCCCCGGTGCCGTAGCCGAATAGGTGAAACGCGGGCTTCCAGTGCCAGGAAATCGTGTCGACGCGCAGAGCCACCGTAGCGTCAGGCGTAGCACGCGGCGTGATCGGCGGTGCGGCGCTCAATGAGCGCGACCTCGTGTTCGCTGGGCGCCGGCAGAGCGTGGAAAACGGCGCACCGCTCGAGCCATCCCGCACGTAGGCGCCATCCAGTGCGCAGTGCGACAGCACGGAGACTGGTCGCGCCTCAGCGAGCGAGGCCAGTCTTCTGTACGATTGCGTCGAGCATTCTGCGGCACGTTCGGAATAGGTTTTCACTCGCTCGAGTACGCAAATAGCGCGACATCTCGCGAGCGTTTAATAAAGCATCACCGTGGCCCGAATCAGCACGCGTCCGCGATCGTGCCACGTGGGCTGAATGTAAAACGTCCAAAAAGGCCCGCTGGATACACAGACGGCTTGGCGCGCTAGTTGCTAGTGGGGGCTCGACGAACTCCACTTCAATCGAGTTCGAAGATTGTCCAAGGAGCTCGGATATCCAATGAAGCGCATCATCATCATGTCACTTTTTCTCGCCGCCGCCGGCTGCGATCGCTCCGACGCCAACCAGCGGGAGAAGCAAGTCTCGGGCAGCGTCCCAGCAGACAATACGGATAAGAATGAACGGGATCGAAACGGGTCCACGTTGACCCCTGGGGACCAGGGATCGAGCGAGGCCGACCGCACGGTAACGCAGCAAATTCGGCAGGGAGTCGTCAAGAACGACGCTCTATCCGTCACGGGAAAAAACGTGAAGATCATTACCCTGGATGGAGTGGTGACTTTGCGCGGCCCCGTGAAGACCGCCGAGGAAAAGTCCGCCATCGCGAGCATCGCGCAAGGTGTACTGGGCGTGAAGCGCGTCGACAATCAACTGGAAGTTGCAGTCAATTAGACTGCAGAAAGAACAACAATGGCATCGAACAAAGCAGTTATCGGTCTTCTATCCAATCAAGGACAGGCCGAGGTCATCGTCACGGAGCTTCAGCGCGCCGGCTTTTCGAGTAACGACATCTCCGTTCTCTTCCCGGACAAGCAAGGGACGCGCGATTTCGCACACGAGAAGAATACCAAAGCTCCCGAGGGCGCGGTGGCGGGCGCCGGCGCAGGCAGTGCGATCGGCGGAACGCTCGGCTTGCTCGCTGGCATCGGCGCCCTGGCGATTCCGGGAGTGGGACCGTTGATTGCCGCGGGACCCATTATGGCAGCTCTCAGCGGCGCCGCGGCTGGCGCTGCAGTCGGCGGGCTGACGGGAGCCCTGATTGGCATGGGGATTCCGGAAATCGAGGCCAAGCAGTACGAAGGGAAGGTAAAGAGCGGAAGCCTGTTGCTTTCGGTTCACGCTGAAGATGCAGACGAGCGCGCGCGTGCCAAGCAGATCCTGCAGAGCGGCGGCGCTACGGATGTCGTCGCTGCGGGTGAACAGAGCGTCAAGTCGCAGGAGCAGCCGGTTAGCCCTCAGGTTCGTTAGTAGCGATGAGCGGAAATTGGTGTTGTCCGCATTGCTGCGGGCAGCACCAATTCTGAAGCGAATCTCTGGTCACTAGAGTACCGCGCTCGCGAACGTGGCACGATGGCATGAAGCGAACGGAGTCTCTCGCGTTTTGCTGCCTGTGGTAGTTACCATTCATGAGCAGCGAGAGGCCGAGCGCGTCGACGGAAATGCACCGACTGCAGCCAGCGAGGGTGGGTGAGACGCGCCTCGCGCGATTGGCGTCGAGGCCGAGCTCGAGAAGGAACTGAGAGCTTGCTGAGGATCGCGGTCTCGAGGTTCGCTCTCACGCACCCAGCGCGTTGAAGCACGACGGGTGGGTTGCAAGCGTGACGAGCATCACGTGCCGGCGGTCCAAAATGCTGGAATGCTGCAAGGCGGCCGAATGGTGCTGAAGCAGCTGTGGGCCGAGGTACGACAACTCTGCTCTGCGGCCGTTGACCATCCGAGTTTTGTGTTGTGCGGCTCGCCGTAGGAGAGCGACGATTGGAGGTTAGGGGTTTTCTCGTGGGCGTTCGACCCGGCCGGGGGAGCAGCAATGAAGTTCGAAGACGTAGTAGCGGCAATTGGCACGACCACTGATCTGCGCCGAATAGCCAGTGCGCATGTCATCGACCACAACCAGTTGCGGGACGATGAGCTCCGCTCCGCGCTCGTCAAGTCGAAGCCTCAATACACACACGCGGACACGGTTCGCGGTGCGCTGGATGAAGCGCTCAACAGAGAGGGACGTGAGGGATATCGCGTGCTCGCCCGACTCATACTCGTTGATGTGCTGCTCCAGCAGTATGACTGCGTGCTGCCATTCTCGGAAACCGAAGCCAAGGTGCTTGCAGCCGAGCAGGCGGTACTCGATCGCTCGAACGAGCTCGACCTGGAACAGCTCGCCTGTGGTGACAAATCCTCGCCCCGCTCCCGCGACCTAGACATCTACAATTTCGTCCTTGGTGTTGCCTGGGAGCAGCGTGAAAGCGTTTCACCCGACGAATGCAACCTGCTGACGAACCTACGTCGTCATCTGAAAATCAACGAGTTCGAGCATCGGGTGCTTGAAGCCAAGCTCCGTCGCTTTCCGAAGCCGGGCAACGAACTCCGCAAGACTCGGTCACACGCCGCTCAAACAGTCCGGCTCGGAGCACCCCGATGGCTTGCTCAGCCTGAAGTCCGACTACTTGATGTGGGACAACAAATCCAAAGATGCTCCGTGCCTCTTTCACTTGAAGGACTGCATCGCGCAATTCGATCGCTACATGAACAGCGCAGACAAGCGCGTTCCAATCTTTCTCGTGATCGCGCCGGCCTTCACCGAGGACTCGGAAGTTGAAGCGATCAAGTATCACGCTGAGCATTTCGATCGGAACATCGTCTTGATCACGGCAACCGAGCTGAAGTCGTTGGCGGAAGAGTGGTCTTCCACGCAGAACAAGAATCGTGAAACGGCGTTCCCCCTGGGCTTGCTCGCTGCGTCCGGCAGGTTCGATCGAAAGCGCTTGGGCAAGTTCATCTGAATCAATGGGGGTGCACGATGAAAGCGATACGCGTTTTCGTGGCGGTGGCGATGCTTCTGCTGGTTTTCCCAGCGCTGGCGGGAGACGTGCACGGCGCAGATTCTTCATCGTGCATCCCGTCAGAGGAGTGCTGCAGGATCTGCGACGCTGGCAAGGCGTGCGGCAACTCTTGCATCAGCCGTAGGTTCAACTGCCACAAGGGGCGTGGCTGCGCCTGCAACTCAGAAGAAGTGTGTCTTTAGTTACCTGAGTCAGAAGTGGTGCGCGGCATGCCCGCCGAGCGCCACTTCCTCGCGGCGGCGCGCTCCAGTCAGTCAGAGCTACACCACCCGACCAGCGAGAGCTCGGTCGTCTACTACGCGATCCCCATCCTCTGAGCGCGCCTCGCGCACCGAGTTTTGCGGCACGACGGGATCGTAGACCCCGCCGACATTGGCCGGCGGTATCAGGATCGCGCGCGCGATCACTGGCTGCAGCTCTTTTGCAGCACCTGCCAATAGACCTCGCACGGCGTGAGCGGGATGCTGCGGCATGACGGCAAAGGCTACTCCGAAAAAAAAGTCTACTTCGACAAAGTGTCCAACAGTTCGGCCATGCTGCGTTCGAGCTCGTCGAGTTGTGCGGCGTGAAGCTGGCCGTCCTTGGCGGACAGCTCGACTGCCAGTGCGGCGTGGGTGGCGCGCGGGGCTCTGAAGTTCGAGACGGCGCCTTTCAAGGAATGCGCGGCTTCTCCGCAGGATCGCCAGTCGCTGGCCGCCAACGCGGCGCGCAGATCACGGAGCAGGCGTTCGGACTCGCTGCCGAGCGTATCGACGAGCTCTCTCACGATGTTTGGATCGCCGTCCGCCTGCGCCGTGATCTCGGTGAGATCATAAATGGGCGCCGGCGGGGGCTCGGCTTCGGCTTCGGCTTCGGCTTCGGCTTCGGCTTCGGTCAGGCTGGCTACTGTGCCGGCGAGCACTTCCGCGATCGCGGCGGCGAGCTCCCGGCGCCGCACCGGCTTCGGCACGTAGCCGTCTGCGCCCATGGCCAGATACTTTTCGCGATCCCCTTTCAGCGCGTGAGCCGTGACGGCGATCACCGGGATGTGCGCTTGGCCGTGTGTTTCGCGCTCGCGCAGCAGCATCAGGGCGCGTTCGCCGCTCACCTCGGGCATTTGCATGTCCATCAGCACGACGTCGAAGCGCTGCCGGTCGATTTGCTCGAGAGCTTCTCGTCCATTGGAGGCGAGGCTGACGCGGTGACCATCGGCCTGGAGCATCTTCATGAGCATCAACTGATTGACCCGGTTGTCCTCGGCCACCAAGAGGTCCAGGCTACGGAGCCCGTGGACGGGTGCAGTGCGGAGCTGTCCACTCGAGGCTCGGCGTTCCGTGGCTTCTACGGCTGTAACGATGCCGTCGAGGAGTGTCGAGGATTTCACCGGTTTCATCAGGCGCACGAAGATGCCGAGCTCTTCGCACTTTCGCTTGTCATGCGGACCATCGCCCGAAGCCAGGAGCACTAGCGTGACGTCTATCAGCTCCGGCCGCGCGCGGATGCGACGCGCGAGCTCGTAGCCGTCCATGTCCGGCATGCGCTCGTCGAGCAGGATCAGTCGATAGGGTTTGCGCTCCTTACGAGAGCGGTCGAGCTCATCGAGGGCCTTGGGACCGTCCGACACCGAGGTCGGCTTCATGCGCCAGCTGCTCAGAGTTTCGCTGAGTATCTGGCGGTTGGTGAGGTTGTCGTCCACGATCAGCACGCGCACGCCGGAGAGATCCACGGCTGGCGTCGGGAGCGAAAGCGCGAGCGAAGCGTTACGCGCGAACTCTGCCGTGAACGAGAAGGTGCTGCCCTTGCCGGACTGGCTCTCGAGCCGAATCTCGCCGCCCATCGACTCGACCAGTCGCGTGCAGATGGCAAGACCGAGGCCCGTACCCTCGAAGCGGCGCTCCGTGGACTCGTCTACTTGCGAGAACGCCTCGAAGATCACGCGCTGCTTGTTCTCGGGTATGCCCACACCGCGTATCGCGGACGTCGAAGCGCAGGCGCACGCCCTCCGCCTGAGCGCTCTCGAGTACCACGTTCACCACGACCTCGCCTTGCTCGGTGAATTTGATGGCGTTGCCGACCAGGTTCACCAGCACCTGACGCAGGCGGCCGGCGTCGCCGACGAGCACGCTCGGCACCTCCGGCACCATGCGAAAGGCGATCTCCAGGCCTTTTCTGTGCGCTCGAACGGCGAGACTGCGGGCCACGTTTCCGACGGTTTCTCGGATGTCGAAGGGACGTGCCTCGAGCTCGAGGATGCCGGCTTCGATCTTCGAAAAATCGAGGATCGAGTTGATGATGTCGAGCAGCGCGTCCGAGGACTCGGCAATCATCGTCAGGTAGTCGCGTTGCTCGGTCGTGAGCTTCGTGTCCAGCAAGAGCTCGGTCATGCCCACGATGCCGTTCATGGGCGTGCGGATTTCATGACTCATGTTCGTGAGGAATTGGCTCTTGGCGCGGCTGGCTTCGCGCGCAACGTCGATCGCCTTGCGCAGCTCGACTTCCATCTGCCTCCGCTCGCTGATGTCGTGCGCGGCGGCATAGATGCAGCCGGTGTCGCGCGAACCTACGGCGTGCCAGACGAG
>DATHEN010000308.1:0-9804 GCA_035318565.1 Polyangiaceae bacterium | reverse complement strand
CGCAGGGTCCACCGCAGGCGCAAGTGACGTAAGCGCCAAAGGCGGTATTGTCGCAGCAGCCGGCCGCACTGAAGTCCGTGTTCCGGCACTCTCGGCACACCGCTATTTCCGAGCAATTGCTGTTCTGACCCACGCAGAACTCGGACCGGCGGCCCCCCGCTTCCACTCGTTCCTGAGCCCGCTCCGTCAGCTCGCGCCGGAGACCCGCGAAACCCGAACGAAATCGGGGTGATTCACGGATCCGCCGCGAAAGGCTCGCGCAAGAAGGTCTCATCCTGCAAGAGCGACGGATTGTGGATCACGGCCGATTCGAGCACGGCTTCCACGGCACGGACGATGACGAATGCCATCATCGCGCGATCGCCTGCGCGCACGTCAGCACGCTCCGCCCAATGCGCGGCGAGCGCCGCCGTGACCAAGCCGTCGACTTCACTGCTCACCTCCGCCGTCCACTGCCGAGGCACGTGCGAAAGAATCTCGCGACGTGCCGCCAGGTCTCCGAGCTGCTCGCGAAGAGCTCGAGCGCGCGGGACTCGAGCCGGCGAGCGAGCGCTGCGATCACCGCCTGCTTGCCAGGGAAGTACTGGTAGAGCGATCCGATGCTGCCCCGCGCGCTCGGCGATGCGATTCGTCGTAAGCCACGCGTAACCTTCACGACTCAAATCTTGGTATCGCTCTCCAGTATTGCGCTCACGCTGTGCTGTCCGGGTTCCCTTTGTGGGGTGCGTCGGGGATTGGCTTCGTGCTGCGCTGCGCGTCGAGACATTCGCGACGAAATGTGTCACGAGCAAAATTACCTGCAGAGCCATCGCGAGGTTACGTGCATTCTCCGCTGACTGCGTCTCGTCACGCGAAACGTTGCAGGTTGTGTTTCACCGGCCATTGCAGCCAAACTGGGCTGTAACCCGTGGTAGAGCAAGCGAAGTCGCTCGACAGTTTGGTTCTTTTCAAGAACTCGCGTGACGTCGCGGGTCGGGGCACGCTCCTCTATCTCACTCGACATTCCGTCGCGCTGGAAGTCTACAATCCGTACTCCATCGTCCAGCTCAGTGAGGTATTGAAGGAGCTCACCATCCTCCGGCAGGACGTCGCGATTTATCGCGGCCGAGCGGTGGTCACCACACTCGTCCCCACCGGAGCCCTGACGATCGTGTCGGCCGCGCTCGTAGATCCCTGGTCAGATCTGAATGGCCTCAACGCCGTCGATGACGTCATCGCCGAGACGGAGCGTTTCATACAAACTTGGGAACGCGGCTATCGGCTGATGCCAGAGTATCAGCTGGCCGTGACCAACCTGGCGAGCTTCCTTCAGGAGCTCGATCGTTGGCTCGGCCAGGCCGAAGCGCTGCGCGACGCTCCGGATTCGCGCGGCGAGACGGAGCAACTCACGCTCTTCGAGAAGGTGCGGAGACCGATCGAGCGCAAGCTCCTCGAGCTATTCTCCACCTTCGAGCTCGAGGCGCGAAAAATCGAGCCCGAGCAAACCCCCGTGCACAAGACGTTTGCTCAGCGCGAGCTACACCCGCTGCTCATGTGTGATCCGTTCATCCATCGAAGCTTCACGAAACCGCTCGGTTACGCTGGAGACTACGAAATGGTGCGTATGATCCTGGGAGCTGGGGACCGTTGCGCCAGCACCTATGCGCAGATCATCAATCGCTTCAATCTTTCCTCCGCGCCGGCCGTCGCACACCGCAATCGTGTTCAGTTGCTCGAGGACTACCTGGGCCAGGAAGCTCGCCGTAAACATCAACGGGGCGAGCCGCTGCGCGTACTGAACATCGGCTGCGGGCCGGCCGTCGAGGTCGAGCGTTTCGTGGCCAATAACCCGGACTGCCGTGACGCGGAATTCTTGTTGGTCGACTTCAACGAGGAAACACTCGAATATGCCGGGGCTCGTATCGCCGAGGCCAGCCGAAGAGAGGGGCGTAAACTGGCCGTATCGACCGTCCATCAATCGATTCACGATCTGTTACGCGCGGCTGCGAGCGGGCAGTCGCCACTGGCAAGCCGTTATGACTTCGTCTATTGCGCTGGATTGTACGACTACATTTCCGATCGGGTCTGCCGAAGGCTCTTGCGGCTGTTCGTGGAGTGGACGGCCGCGGGCGGGCTCTGCATCGTGACCAACGTGCATTCCTCCAATCCCATTCGGGGCTATATGGCGCACATCGCCGAGTGGCACCTCGAGTATCGGGACGAGAAGAGCTTGCTCGCGCTGGCTTCGGAAGACATGCAAGCTCGCGTGTTCGCGGAGCCAACGGGCGTGAACCTGTTTCTGGAAGTACGCAAAGGGGAGGCTGAGCTCTGAGTCATGCAGGCCGGCGCGTCCCCCGAGCTCCTGGCCGCCTTCGAAGAGCACGATCGCGACGTGCGCCTGCGCTACTCGAAAGTCGGGCTCGCGTTGATCATCGCGCTCGTGCCCGCCGGCGCGTCGCTCGATTGGATGGTCTACCCGGAGCAGGCGAAGAGCTGGTTTTTCGTGCGCTTGCTCGTGACAGCGCTCGCCGCGGTCACGCTGGCGCTCCACTACACGGCCTTCTCACGCCAGCACATCCGTTGGCTCGCCATGCTCTCGCCGCTGGCGGTGAACGCCTCGATTTGCTGGATGGTGTATCGCTCCGAGGGAGCGGTCTCCCCCTACTATGCCGGCCTGAACCTGGTGCTCGCCGGGGTCGGCGTGCTGCTTCCCTGGAGCTTCGGCGAGGCGGCCATCGCGTGCGGCTTCTCGCTGGGCGCCTATTTTGCGGCGTGTGCAGCGCACGGCAACATCGCCAGTGAGAGCTCGCTCTTCTACAACAACGTCTACTTCCTGGTGCTGACCAGCATCATCTGCGTCACCGCCGCCTATTTCAAATCCAAGTTTCGCTTCGAGGAGTTTCGTCTGAGCTCGGAGCTGGCACGCTCCTATCAACACGTGAGTGAGCTCGAGCGCCTGCGTACCGAATTTTTCGCGAACGTCAGCCACGAGCTACGCACCCCGCTCACGCTCATCCTGTCTCCGCTCTCGGATCTGGAGACGCGGCGCGCGGAGCTGGCCGGGGACATGCAGGAGCTGGTGCGCGTCGCGCGCGACAACTCGCTCCGTCTCTTGAAGCTCATCAGCAATCTATTGGAAGTCGCCCGGCTGGAGAGCGGGGAGTTCACGTTTCGCGCCGAACCGCTCGAGCTCGGGCAGTTCGTGACGAGCCAGGCGGAAACGGTGCGCCCGCTGGCCCGCTTGAAGAACCTGGAGCTGCTCGTCGAACCCAGTACCGAGCGCCTGTGGGTGACTGCCGACCCCGTGCACGTCGAAAAAATTCTGGTGAATTTGTTGATCAACGCCATCAAATTCACGCCGCGCGGCGGCACCGTTTCCGTCAAAGCCCGCCGCGAGGACGACAGCGTGGTGGTGGAGGTTCAGGACACCGGCATCGGCATTTCCGCACAGGAGCTGCCGCATATCTTCGACCGCTTCCGGCAAGCCGGCGGCGCGGGTGCGCGCCGCTTGTCGGGCGTCGGCATCGGGCTCTCGCTGGCAAAACAGCTCACGGAAGAGCATGGCGGCAGCTTGGACGCGGAGAGCCGCGTGGGCAAAGGCAGCACGTTCACGCTGCGCCTGCCCGTGCGCGCGGAGAACGCGGTGCTCTTCGTGGAGAACGGCCGCTGCAGCGGCAGCGAGGTGAAGGCCGCGCATTCGCTCGCCCCTGCCGGCGACTCGCTCGCGCAGATCTTTCACGACGCCGATCGCTTCACGGCCTTGGAGGACGACGGCATCGCGGACGTGCTGCCGGCCAATCAGAGCGCGGACGCGACCGTACTCGTCATCGACGACGAGCCGGACATGAGGCGCTACCTCGCCAGCATCCTCAAGGACCAGTATCGCGTGTTCCAGGCCGCCTCGGGCGAGGAAGGCCTCGAGCTGGCGGCGCGACTCGAGCCGGACCTGGTGTTGCTGGATTTGATGATGCCCGGCATCGATGGCTGGAACGTGTGCGCAGAGCTCAAACGCGCGGCCCCGAGCGATGCCCCCAAGGTCGTCGTCATCACGGCGCGAACCGACGAAATGGCAAAAATTGCCGCCCTGAAACAAGGAGCAGACGACTTCATCAGCAAGCCGTTCAGCACGCTCGAGGTGCGGACGCGCTTGGCCAATCTGCAACGCACCCGCGAGCTCGAGCGCAGCTTGCACGACCAGAATCAAGAGCTGAGGAGCGCCCTCGAGAAGCTGCAAACGGCCGAAAACAGCCTGATCCAGCGCGAGAAGATGCGCGCCGTGGTACGGCTCGCCGGGGGCATTTTGCACGAAATCAACAATCCGCTGAACTACACGCTCACCGCCGTCGGTATCGCCGCCGAACGTCACGCGCCGCCAAATTCCGAGCTTGCACAGATTCTGGACGACGTGCGCGCCGGCATGTTGCGCATTCGCGACATCGTGTCCGATCTACGCTCTTTTGCGAACCCGATCGTGAACCACACCTACGAGGCGTTCGATCTCGAGGAGCTCGTGGATCAGGCGCTGCGCTTCACGGCCGGTGAGCTCACGGGTGTGCGCGTGGAACGTTCGGTCCGCCAGGAGTGCCCCGCGTACGGCTCGAAGTCCCAGCTCCTACAAGTGCTCACGAACCTGCTCTTGAATGCCGCGGCGGCGGTGCGACAAGTCGCCGGCGAGCGAGACCCCACCATCCGCATCGAAGCCGAGGCGCGCGCCAACGGGGTCCGCGTGCGGCTCAGGGACAACGGCGGAGGCATCCCACCCGAAATCGTGGACAAGGTCTTCGATCCGTTTCTGACGACCCGGGAGGTGGGACAAGGCCTGGGGCTGGGCCTCAGCATCTGCCATGCCCTGATCGCCGCACACGGGGGCGAAATTCGAGTGCAAAGTCAACACGGGAGCTGGACGGAAATCACGTTCGAGTTTCCCGTGGTCGAAAGAGGAGCCGCGGCATGAGCGAGGCGGGGTTCGACTACAAGGCATTCGCGGTGCTGTTCGTGGATGACGAAGAGCAGGCGCGCAAGTACTTCCGTATGGCGCTCGAGCCGGAGTTTCGCGTGCTGACGGCGGCAAGCGTGAACGAGGCGTCGGAGCTGCTCGCTGCCAAGACCACGCCGGTGGGCATCGTCGTCACCGATCAGCGCATGCCCGAACGGCTGGGGACCGAGCTGCTTGCCGACGTGCGCCGCACGCGCCCGCAGATCGTGCGCATGCTCACCACCGCTCACGCCGACATCGAGGCCGCCATTCAGGCCGTGAACAGCGGCGCGATTTTCAAGTACCTGGTGAAGCCGTGGGACATGCGCGAGCTGCGCATCACGCTCCGCCACGCCATGGAGTACTTCTTGTTGCGACGCGAGCGGGATCTGCTGCTCAAGGAGAAGCTCTGCTCGCTCCAGCAGTTGCTCGTGGCCGATCGCGTGCGCAGCCTGGCCGTCCTGGCGGAGAGCCTCTCCGCACAAGTCCGCAACACCATGACGGCCCTGCTCGCCTACCTGGAGCTCGTCCGGGCCGAGTTCGAGAACGCCATGCCGAGGGCCGTGCCGGACGCCGGCAGGTATTGGCAGAACTTGCAGTGGGAAACCGAGGACGCCAATCGCCACCTGCTCGACGTGGTGCGCAGCATCACGTCCGCCACGCTGGATACGCACTACGAATTCAACGATCGCATCGCTTTGAGCGAGCTCGTGCAGGCTGCCTGGCAGGGCGCGGCGGAGAGTACCCACTGCGACACGCTGGACGTGCACGTGGACCCCGCGCTGGCAAACGTCAGCTGCGACGGCATCATGCTCAAGAAGATGTTCGGCAATCTTCTGAACACGCTGCGTCACGCCGAGGGCCTCGCGGCGGGTGGACGCGTACAGGTGGTCGCCTCTGAAACGACGCAGCAGTGGGGCACGGAATGCGTGGTCGTACGTATCTTGCGACCTCACTTCGATTGGGGCAAAGCCTCGGTGAGCTCGCTGTTCGTGCCCGTGATCGGCAACGAGTGCGATTCTCCAGATCTGCTCGGAGCGTTTTTCATCGCGCACCACCACGGCGGCACGATCGCCCTCGAGCGCAGCCACGCGGGCGGCGCGGGCTTTACCGTCACGCTGCCGTTCTCTCCGGAGCGAGTCGCGCGGCCGAAGCTGGACCAGCGCGCCATCGAAAAGCTGTTCGATCAGCTGCCGGCCTGGGAAGCGCCCGAAAGCGACGCCTGAGCCCGCGTCGAGCGCGGCTCACTTGGCCGGGCGCTCGGGGTCCGCGGCTGCGTCGGGAGCTTCGGTCTCGAGCTCGCTCGACGCTTCGGTCGATACGGACTCGGAGGCCTTTTGGGTCTCGACCGGCTTCGTGCTCGCGCCGCTCGCCGCTCGGGACTTGCGCTTCTGCTTTTTCTTGCGCTTTGCGCCCTGCGCGCGCGTCCCGCCCCTGCCGAATTCGGCGTCCACGTCCGCATCGCGCTTGTTGCGCCGGCGCGGCTTTTCTTCGACTTCGTCCTCGGGGTACTCCTCGTACCAGCCCGCTGGCACGCGCTTCTTGAACGCCCAGTACAGCCCGAACAGGCCCAACAGAAAGCCGGGGATGCTCAGGTACTGGCCCATGTCCAGCGTCGCCCCCCGGTAAACCTGCTGCTCTTTGAAGAATTCGACGGTGAAGCGCAGCGCGAAATAGAGCGTGAACCAGAACGCGATCATCGCTCCGCGCGGCCGCTTCTCCTTGCCAATCGCAGAATCGAAGACGAAGAGCGAGGCCATGATGAAGAGCCCCATGCACGCTTCGAAGAGCTGCGTCGGATAGCGGTAAAGCTCAGGGTGTTCCGGATAGCGGAGGAACTGCACTCCCCACGTCTGGTCCGTCGGCCTGCCCACGATCTCCGAATTGAAGAAATTGCCGACGCGCACCATCGTGGCCGAGAGCGTGCCCGCGTACGTCGAACGATCGGCGCCTTCTAGGAACGAGATATGGCGTCGCTTGCAGAACAGCCACATGCCGACGCCCACGCCCACCACCGCGCCGTGGCTCGCCAAACCCCCTTCCCACACCCGGAAGAGCCACATCGGATCGGCCGCGAGCTTGTGCGGCTCGTAGAAGAAGGCGTGTCCCAAACGCGCGCCCACGATCGAGCCGATCACACCGTAGGGAATGAACTCCGCGCCTTCGTCCCAGTCACCCCCGCCGCGCCGAATATGCCAAGCCAGCAGCAGGTAGCCGCCGAAGAACATCAAGGTGAAAATCAGACTGTACCAGCGCAGCTGGAACGACCCAATCTCGACGAGAACGGGATCGATGTTCCAGGGGAACTTAGGCATCCACGGCCTCCGGCGGGGGAACCACGGCGCGGCCGTTGACGGTGCTCGGTTTGGCTTCGGGCGCACCGCCGTTCACGATCTTGAGCTTGCGCTTGTTCGCTGAAGCCTCGGACTCCGCGGCGCGCGGAGCGGGCGCGCTTTCCTGAACCAGATCGTGCTCGCGACGCTGTCGCCCGAGCTCCGGCGTAAGGAAGCGCTCGGCCGCCGCACGCACACCCGTGACGGCCAAGAGCGCGGCCATTTCCACGGTGATTTTCGCCATGCTGCCCAGATCCGCGCATACCTCGCGCGAACGCACACGCGCGTACTCGCCGCGCGACAAGATTGGAAACCCGGGCCGGCGACTCTTGCGGCCTTTCAGGCGGAACGCGCCGCACATCATCGGGTGGCGCCCCTCGGTGATCATGGAATTCTTGTACCAGCAGCAGCGGATGAAGTTGTTCCAGTAGTTGCACGGCGCCGTGCGCGCCATGATCTCCTTCATGTACTCGAAGCTGTAGAACGTGTTCCAGGCCTCCTTGTAGACGGCCGTCCAGGAGCCGTTTTTCATGTGCGGGTGCACGGTGCACTCGTGGTTCGAATCGTAGATGTTGTAGTCGGGGTGCATCCACTCCCCGCGCTTCATCATCTCCAGGTGGTCCTCGGAACCGGGCAGCGGCATCAGCATGAAGAACGAGGCGTGATCGGGCCGCACTTCGTGCATCAAAAATTGGATATCCCGCCGCACCGACTCCACCGTGTCCGTCGGAAACCCGATGATGTACCCGACGTGACTCGTGATGTCCTGGCGCCGGTACGTGTCGATCAGCTGCCGGTATTCGTGGACTTTGTTCTGTCTTTTGCCGGCAGCTTTCAAGCTATCGGTGTTCACGCTCTCCATGCCGATGAACACGTTGATGCAGCCGGCCTGGCGCGCCTTCGCCACGAAGTTTTTGATTTTCCACGAGAGCACGTCCACCTGCATCATGAACGTCAGCGGAATGTCCTCTGCCGCGCGCAGTTTGATCAGCTCATCGAAGATCGCTTCCCAGTTCTTGTTGCGGGCGAAGTTGTCATCCGTGAAAAAGTAGAAGCTGATGCGGTGCGTGCGCCAGTTCGTGCGAATGGCCTCGGCTATGCGCTCGGCGGACCTGAAGCGCATTTTGCGGCCCTGCACGTTGATGATCGTGCAAAAGCTGCATTCGAAGGGGCACCCCCGCCCGCAATCCAGAGTCGCGAAGTTGTTGGAGGCGATGAACTTGCGCAGGTACTTCGGGTGGATGGTCGGAATCGGCTTTTCGTAGAGGTCCGGCTTGTTGTTCAAAAAATCGTACATGGGCTTCAGCCGCCCGTTGACGGCGTCGCCCAAAATGTCCGCCCAGGAGTCCTCCACTTCCCCCTTCACGATCGCCACGCCGCTATCCATCAACTCCTGGATCTCAGGCGGGATTTCCTTGATGAGCGCCAGGTAGCCGCTCACGTGGAATCCGCCGATCATCACGGTGACCCCCGCGCGCCGGAACTCGCGGGCCAGGTCGGCGGCGCGCGGGAACTGATTGGTCTGAACCCCCACCAGGCCGACGATGACCTGCGCCTCCCCTTGCAAGCCGCAGATCTGCTGCACGGGAATCTGGTCGACATTCTCGTCGAGCATGTGGATCTCGAGCTCGATGTCGTCGCCGAGGAGCTTTCGGCTCACCACGTCCTCGGTGAGGCCGGCCAAACAAGCGAGGGTGTTGCTGGGCAGCACGCCGCGCCAGTGCCGGACGACATAGCCGTCGTCGTCGTATTGAGTGGGTTTAATTAAATAGAGATGGACTAGCTTGGACATAAAGTGGCGCCTCGCTCCCGAGAGTGCTGCGGCAGACGCTGACAGAAGCCGGCCGCTACCGGCATGAAACTCATGGACGTCGGCAGGAATCGCACGAACGCCGATCAATTCACGTCACGGGCCGAAACGCGACCCCAAAGTCTCGACGCCTGGCACGCCCGGGCGGCGTTCAACGCCATATTTCAGCGTTTCTGAAGCGTGGCGCCGTGACCCGGGGGCGCGGGTTTCTCCGCGATTCTGCGAGAAATCGGGGACCGCCCCGCGCCTCGGTCCGTGCGGCCGCCCACCAGCGGACACGCGTGGGCGTCAATGCGGTGAGACGTGTCTCGATCGCGGTCCGTCTGGGCGCTTTCCGATGGCTTCGTGAAAGTTGCGTATCACGGCAAGCCTGCGGGCGCACGGGGCCACCGCGGCAGGGGGACCAGGAAAGGCGCAACTCGTCCGGCTGCTGCTCCGAAGCATTCGTACCAGCCGGAGGCATGCATGAACGCATCCACTCTCATCCAGACCATCAATCGAGAAATCGTGGAGCAGCAGCCGCTCCTCGAAGCATTGCGTGAGGCGCTCTCGAATTGCGATCCTCATTTGCAGATCGCGGTTCCGGCGTCCGCGCTGCCGAACATTCCGGAGCCGCCAACGGCTGCCGCTGTGCCGGCATGGCCATTCACCCCGAGCGCCGCGCCGTACCGCGCGGTTTGAAGGAAGCGTAGGAGCACGACCATGTC
>DATHEN010000307.1:0-3820 GCA_035318565.1 Polyangiaceae bacterium | reverse complement strand
CGCCTCGTGGACGTGCCGGCAGACGCGCTCGGTCGCACCGAAAGGCTGCTGGCGATCCTGAGGCAGAAGGGTTTGCCGAACTACTTCGGAGTGCAGCGTTTCGGTTACGGGGGGCAGAACCTGGCCCGCGCGGTGGATTGGCTCGGGCGCGGCGGGCGCGGCGGAGGTCGCAATACACGCTTTTTGCGCAAGCTCTATCCGAGCGTCGTGCAGTCGGAGATCTTCAACCGCTACCTGACACGGCGTCTGGCTCAGGGCGACCTCGAGCTACTCACGGGGGACGTGGTGCGCTTGAACGGCTCGAGCGCCGTGTTCCTGGTCGAAGACCGCGAGCAAGAGTTGCCGCGCTTCGCATCGGGAGACATCCACCTGACGGGCCCGATGATCGGCCCCAAGATGCGCGAGGCGGCGGGCGTCCCGCTCGAGCTCGAGCGCGCCGTGACCGCGGAGCTCGAGCTGGGAGAGGCCGAGCTGAGCTTGCTCGGTGCCATGGCCGCCGGTACGCGGCGTGATCTGATCGTTCGAATCGACGACCTCGACGTGGACCGCCTCGACGACGGCAGCTTGGTGCTGCAATTCACGCTGCCTTCGGGCAGCTATGCGACTCAACTGGTGCGCGAGCTCACTCGCACTCCGTTTGCGAGCGACGCCTCTCACGGTTGACCGTGGCAGTTTGTCGCGTCCGAGGCGCGGGCGCACCGGCGCGTGCAGATTCGGCTGCAATTCGCTGCTGTCAGAGCCGGCACGAAACGTGCTCGAGGCTCTCGCGGAGGTCTAAATGAAAGACGCGATTGCGCTGCTGAAGCAGGATCACAAGGAAGTCAAAGACATGCTCGAGCAGCTCTCGGAAACCAGCGAGCGGGCGGGCAAAAAGCGCCAGGAGCTGGCCTCGAAGATCGCCCGGGCACTGCAGGCGCACATGGAAATCGAGGAGCAGATCTTCTATCCGGCTTTCAAGGCTGCGGCCGCAAAGAAGGAAGATCAGAAGCTCTACTACGAAGCGGTCGAAGAGCACCACGCGGCGGACGTCGTCTGTCAGGACGTTCTCCGGGCGGATGTGACGTCACTGAACTTCGGCGGCAAGGCGAAGGTACTGAAGGAACTCATCGAGCATCACATCGAGGAAGAGGAGAAGACGATGTTCCCTCACGCTCGCAAGGTGATGAGCAAAGAGATATTGCAAGCCCTCGGCATCGAGATGGCCGACATGAAGGAGTCCGTCATGAACGGCGGCCTGGCCAATCCGAGCAAAGCCAAAACCAACGGCAACAAGGCCGCCAAGACGCGCGCAACCAAGGGCAAGAGCTCCGGCCGGTCGCGCGTGGCCCACCCCTGATGGCGGGGCCACTCATGTTTGCGTTCAGGCGCTGAGCTCGCCGCGCGTCTCTTCGAGAGAGGCGAGCTTGGTCAGCAAGCGCTGCCCAGTGGTGGTGATCTCCTCGTGCAAGAACCGGCAGCGCGGTTCAGCTCGATCCAGGTAGCGTTCCAGGATACGAGCCCGTTCCAGGTGCTGTCGGCTCTGCTCCAGCAGGATCTCGACGATGTGTTCGTCGGCTAGCAAGCGGGTGAGCCGTTCGGCGTGAAGCATCGCGTACGCGAAATCACGCTTCGGGTCCCAGTTCCTGAGCAGCGCTTTGGGCCACTCCGTGAGCGGGGTGCCCTGAAGTCCGCGGAACTTGTCACCCGCCGTGCGCGCCAGCAGGTGTTGTTGTGCGCTCAGGGATAGAAGCTGGATGCGTGCGACCCGGCGCTCATTGACGTCCCGGGCGGATAGAGCACGCCAGCGCGTCTGGGCCAAGCGTTTCACGAACGCCTGGGGGTTTTTCATCAATCCGCCGAGTACGTCGCGCATGGCCATGAGCGACTGAATCTGGCTCGTGCCTTCGTAAATCGGCATGACCATGGCGTCCCGCAGCAACTTCTCGGCGCCGTACTCACGAATGTAACCGGCGCCGCCCAAGACCTGGATCGCGCGGCGCGCGAGATCCACGGCTTTCTCGGCGGCCAGGTACTTGAGCAGCGGCGTAGCGCGCCGTGAGGCCGCCTGGTAGCGCTTCTGCGCCTGCTCGAGCCGCTTTCTTTCCACGGCCGGGCCGTCTTGCATGCGGTAGACGCGCACGTTGAGCTTCTGAGCGTACTCTTCTTGCACGGCTGCGTGCATGCCCAGCGCGCGCAGACCGCGCACGTCCATCTCCATCTCGTCCAGATAGTCGGCGATCATTTCATGCCGGTCGATGGTCTTGCCCATGGAGCGGCGTTCGGCCGCGTAAGCGAGCGCGAGCCGGTACGCGGCCTCGCACAGACCAATGCACTCGAAGCCGACGCTCAACCGGGCGCCATTCATGAGCAGCAGCATGTAGTCGAAGCCTTCACCAGGCTTGCCGATCAACTGGCCGGGCGCGCGATCGAAATTCAGGGCGGCCGTGACCGATCCGTGGTGGCCCATTTTTTCTTCGACCCGGTCGATGCCGACGATGCGCCGCCGTACGCCGTTGGCGTCGTCTTCGTAGCCTGGCACGAGGAACAGGCCCAGACCCCGTAGCCCCAGGGTGCCGCCTTCAGCGCGATCGGTGCGGGCGATCACGACGTGGTGTTTGGCGTGGCCCGAGGAGATGAAGACTTTTTGTCCTGTGATGTACCAATCGCCCTTTTCGTCCTGCTCTGCGTACGCAGAGAGGTTGGCCATGTCGCTGCCCGCGCCGGGCTCGGTGATATCCATGCAGCCCCAGGCCTCGCCGCGTACGATCTCCCCGATCTCGGACTTGAAACGCGAGCTCACGAGGCGGCCGGTCTCGTCGTACTCCGTGGTCCGTTCCTTCAAGCTGAACAAGAGGAGCGTCTGGGCGATGCCCGCATGAAAGCTGTAGTGCGTCATGGCCGAGACGTCCGAACGGGCGATCAATTCGGCGGCCATGAAGTAAAGGAGCGTGGGCGCGTTCTGTCCACCGAGCTCGCGCGGCACGGCGATGCCGTGTAGCTCCAGCGCCGCCAGCTTCTCGAAGATGATGCGCATGCGCGGTGACTCGGAGGCCTCGCCGTTCTCCAGCTTCACGCCGTCGCTGTCGAGCTGGAGAGCGTACGGCGCGACTTCCTCGGCCGTGAACTCGCCGATCATTTCGACCGCGTCGCGGTAGAATTGACGTGCGTCGCTCACGCTTTCGAAACCGCCCGGCTCACCGAAACGTCCTTCCGCGAGCTCAGCGAGCGCGTCCCAGTCGATGCCTCGGTTGACGTAGTAGCTCAGGTCGTCGTTGTCTTTGAGGAAGTTGCCCATCGCCTCACCGCACGGTTCGAGGTTTGCCGTTCAGCGCGTACGCCGTGAGCCGGCTTTGCTGCCGGGCGTCGCACGCGAGCCTTTCGAGCTTGGCGCCGCGGGTTGCCCCAGGACGCGCAAGCGCGAGTTTGAGAGTCCGGCGTCCGTGAACAGACTGCTTCTGGCGATGCGCAAGAGCTCGCGCAGCAGTCTTTCGTCACGGGTGCCGAGACGTGAATGCTCTGGCAGAAGCGCGCCCAGGCTGTCGCCGAACGCGATACCGCACAGAAGCAACACGATCGTTTGAAACAAGTACGCAGCCGCATCGACCTCGGCGTGCAGCTCGCCGTGTTTCTGGCCCTTGCGCACGTACTCCGCCATGTTCGCGGCGACCGGCTGCACGTGCTCGGCCAGCTCGGAGCGCAGCGCGTCCGGCCGATCCAGCGCTTCCCGAATGATCAGCCGCGCGCGGTCCGCGTCCGCGGCGAAGAAGGCCACCAGCTCGCGCATGATGCCATCGAACTGGGCGTCCCCGGCGGTGGCGGCCAGCAGCACTCGCGGGAGCGT
>DATHEN010000306.1:0-2612 GCA_035318565.1 Polyangiaceae bacterium | reverse complement strand
GCAGAGCGGTGGCATCCATCTGACGGGCTTGTTTCTGCTCGCGCCGTACTTGACCGAACAGAACGCGGGGCCGCTGCTGGACGAAGCGCGAGGCGCGTCGAGGCAGCAAATCGAGCACTTGCTCGCTCGCCGGTTTCCTCGGCCGGATATCGAGGGCTCGCATCGACCCGATCGCCAGTCAGCCGGCACTGCCGCTCCCAGCAGCCAAGCAATCCGGCCGGCCCAAAGCGTCGATCGGTCCTGGAGCAGGCACGGCTGAGACGCAGGCCAGATTGGAACCGCTGTCCGCATCGAGCTACCGGGTTCAGTTCACTGCGAGCTCGGAGCTGTACGCCAAAATCGAGCAAGCGAAGGAGCTCGTGAGTCACACCGTGCCCAGCGCTGACCTGGCCACGTTGATGGAACGGGCCATCGACGCGCTCATCGAGAAGGAGATTCGGAGAAAACGAGGCACGGGCAAGAAGCGCAAGCGCAGGCTTCAGAAGCGTGGCTCGCGCCACGTGCCGGTGGAGGTCGCGGACGCCGTATGGGAACGGGACGGCGGGCAGTGCACTTTTGTGGACGCCGCGGGCCGGCGCTGCAGCGAGCGTCGCTTCGTCACGCTCGAGCATGAGCAGCCGCATGCGCTCAATGGCCCGTCGAGCGTGGAGAATCTGTCCCTGCTCTGCGCTGCCCATAATGCCCGGAGTGCACGCAAGGTGTTCGGGGAAGAGCACATCGAGAAGAAGCGCCGTGAGCGCGCCGAGATGGCACAGACGGAGGCCAAAGTCTGCTCGGCATTGTGCGGCTTGGGCTTTCGCAAGCAGGAG
Source organism: Polyangiaceae bacterium (assembly GCA_035318565.1). Classification (GTDB taxonomy): domain Bacteria; phylum Myxococcota_A; class Polyangia; order Polyangiales; family Polyangiaceae; genus DATDJP01. Next base: position 1,803 of record DATHEN010000306.1, on the reverse strand, counting down.
GTCGTGCGAGTGATGGCGGAGCTCGGACGAGGTCAGGCCGAGGAGCCTGCACCCGAGCCATTGCTGCGCGCCTGCTTGGCATCGTTGGTGCCGTGATTGGTACTCAGATTGTCGGCGCGCCGTCCGCTGCCGCAGGAACGAAACGTCGTGGATTCGTGCGAGAGCGCTGGCGCGCCGAAGATCGGACCAATCCTCAGGACGTAACGTTCACGTTCAGGGGGCAGAGACTGCCGACTAACGGTGCGTGAGCTCGACTCCAGTCGCCACCAGCCGGACCTCTTGCGCCGTCCCGTCCGGCTCCTTCTTCGCGAAGGTGGCGCCTTCCTCTTCGAGGTGTTGGACGTGCGAAGCTTTGACCTGCTCGAGCTCGACGACGCCCTGGACCTTGGCGTGCGCGCCGCCGGAGTTGGTGGGTACGAAGAAAGCGTAGTCCTTGAAGGTGACTCGGCAGCCCGGTTTGCCCTCATCCACCGATTCGGCAAGCTCCATCCAGCAGCCCTTGCGGGTGCAGGCTCGCCGCACTTCGCCCTCGAGGATCAGTGTCTTGCCCTGATACGCCGCGCCGTCGTTCAGCACGGTGCTCACGGGCACGGCTGCTCCCGGCCCGAGCGCCGCCCCGTAGCGTTGCGCGGTGCTCTGCGGGGCGGTTACGGAAGCGCTCGGCTTGGCAGGCGGCGGCGCCGTTCGGGATGTTCGCGACTCACAGCCAGCCAACCCGAGCACGAGCACTCCCACGAGCGCCGCGCGCTGCGGCGTCAACCGAATTTGGAGCATGCGGAAGCGTAGCGCGTCAGCCGGGTTTGTCCGCGGAAAAGAGCAGGTAATCCGTGAAGCCAGTCAGCTTCCACTCCTTGAGTCCGTAGCACTTTTCGATGTCTTCCTGGGTCAGCTCCACGATCGCCTGATCCATGGGGATGCCGCGATCGCGCAGCTCTTTGTATTTGGTGGTGCCCGGGAACACGTACTGGCGAATCGACTGGGCCTGAGCGTTGACGAAACCCGCGGCCTCCATACGGCGGCAGTACTCGGCAGGGGAGTACATGTTCACGAGCGGCACCGACCAGCGCTTCAAGACCGTCTTGTTGATCAGGTTGAGCTCTCCGGCTGCGGTTTCGCGCGCGCCGTCCGCCGTGGCCAGGCGTCCACCCGGCTTGAGCACGCGGAAGGCCTCTTTGAAAAACGTGTCGCGCGTATCGAAGTGAAACGCCGACTCGAGCGCGGTGACCTTGTCGAAGGAGTTCTCCGGAAACGGGATGTCGGTGGCAGAGCCCTGGCGCAAGTCCATGCGGCTCTCGAGCCCGCGCTGGCGCACCCGCTCCTGCGCGCGGTCCACGTGCATCTGCGTAATGTTCAAGCCCGTGATGTGCTTGACGTTGTAACGCTCGATCCACAGAAAATCTTGTTCCGCAAAACCAAAGCCCACGTCGAGCAGGCTGTCGTTTGGTCCGAGCCGGGCGGTATCGGCAAGCTGTGACGCGAGCGCCGCGGCGGCCTCGGGATAGGTACGCGCGGACTTCCAGTAGCCGAGATTCAGCCACAGCGGCTTCTTCGGGTCCCGAAAGCCTTCCGCTTGTCCTTCGACGACGTCGTCCCCCAGAAATTCGTAGTAGTTGGCCGGGTCTTTACTGAAGAACAGCTTAGGCGCCTGCAAAATGACTTCCAGGCCTTTTAGGAATGACACAGATACTTGCTCCTCTTCAGACGGGCTGGGGCGCGCCTGAGCAATGTAGCGTTGCCTAATCTCACGATCCACTCAGCCCGTCTAGGCAGAGGCACGACTCGCGGGTCCAACGGCCGCGCCCC
>DATHEN010000305.1:0-2700 GCA_035318565.1 Polyangiaceae bacterium | reverse complement strand
GGCCGTAATTGCCCGAGAAGTGCAAGGTCACGCGCTCTAGATCGGCAAGCTCGGCGTCCGGTACCAGCGTGAGCGATACCGTCGGGGTCAGGAATGAGCCGCCACCAGCGTCCGTCGCGTGACCTTCGACGCTCGAGTGCTGGCGCGCCTTCCCGCCGTTCGGTTCTCCGCAGCCGCTGCACACCAAGAGACACAAGAAGAGTGAACTTCGCATGATTTTATTCGCTCAAAAAGTCGCAGCAGCATAACGCGTGTTGCGAGCGCCCGCAGGGATTGCGGGAACGGAACGCGTCGGCGGCAGCGCGCTCGCCGTGTCGCTCCGGCGAGCCGTTTCATTTGAAAATTTTAGTTCAGGCATTTACTTCCGACCTGCTCAGCGCTGCGCGCGCCTGATAGTGCCCGACAGCCAGGCTGACAAATTGCGCTCATGCGATGATTTGCTGAGTGCACGCAATGGTGGCTCGCGACAAGCCGCAAGCGTCCATAATTGGTTCGAGCCTTCGAAAGGGAATCGAAACTAAATGAGAAGTGCTGTCTCGATCGCTGCCTCGCTGCTGACTGCGGTTGCACTGGCCATCTCGGGCTGCAGTGCGTCCGTGGGCGGAGGCTCCGCGGGAAGCGGCGCAGCAGGAGGCTCGGTGGGCGTCGGGGGGTCGAGCGGCCAAGGGGGCACGGCGGGTTCGGGCGGTAGCGTCACTGGCGGAGCCGAGCTCGCGCTTCCCATCGAAGTGTTGGGTTCCGGCGCGCCTGACGAGCCAGTCGTGGCGAGCACGACGCTCACGCTGTCGGCTGGTGAAGCATCGTCAGTTCAGAGTCTATTCGTCACGTGCCATCGCTGCGGGTTCTATGATGCACCGGAGTTCGAGGCGCTCGCAAAGCCGCTCACCAAGGTCAAAGCGAGCTTGCGTGTCGTTGGGGATGCGAGCAAGGGCTCGAGCAACGCGCCCTGGATTGACGTCACCGACAGAACGGTGACGGTCGATGCGGTGGCAGCTGCGCACGGCGGCATCAACGGCGGCCTCGTGACCCTGAGCTTTTCGGTGGCGATCGACGACGCGACGCGCTCGCGCCTCGTCGGTCGTTCGGGTAGCAACAAGGTCGAATTTCGATTCAACGGCACCGAGGGCAACACGAACGGCTTTCGCGTGCTCGACGTTCAACTTCGGGATGCAGCGGGGAAAAACTTGAGCCCCGCCGCCAAGCGCTGGGCAGACATCGGCAAGGAGAAGACGGTCGCCGCGCCAGCGCCAAACATCGTCGCGCAGGGGCAAGCGCTGTGGAGCGGGCGCAATACCCTCATCAAGTCGCCGATCGTGCCGACCAAGATCCGCGCGGCTTGCAACGACTGCCACGCGAAGCACGGTCGGGATTTGCAGTACTTCAACTATTCGAACAATTCGATCGTCCAGCGCAGCCGCTTTCACGGCTTGAGCATCGCGCAGGGTGAGCAAATCGCCGCCTATCTGCGCTCGGCAAACAACTCGGTGTCTCACGTTCCGGCCGCGACGCCCTGGAATCCGCCATATCAGCCGGGACCGGGCCTCGATGGCAAACCCACGGTGGAGTGGGCAGCCGGCGCGGGCCTCGGCTCGGTGTTGCCGGACGGCAAGGCGTTCATGAAATCACTCCTGGGCAAGCACATCGACGATCAGCCGCTCAGCTTCGCCCAGGCGGATCTCGACCGAGCGATGTCCGCGACAGGCACGCTCAATACGCGCGAGATGGCGGTGCCGCTTCAGCTTCCGGACTGGAACGCGTGGCTGCCGCCGATCCATCCGCTCGACATCTGGACACCGGAACCAGGACAGGCGCAAGGCCTGTTCGAAACCGGCAAGAACGGCAATAACCCGCTCAAAGCCGTAGCCGATCTGGAAGCGTGGCTCGGCCAGCACAAAAATCCGAACGGCGTCTACGGAGACTTCAGCCACCTCGAGCCCAACGAGCGCGCTGAACTTCAAGGTAAGCTAGGGAGCATCGGCGGACAGACGCTGGGGTTCGGTGGGGGCGGACGCGGCTCGCGTGTTTCTGGCGATCCGAATAACCCCTTTGCCGTCGAGCTGGGCGGAAAGAAGCTGCAAGCCAAGTCGAACGCAGCAACGGCCGCGCTTGCCGATTTGACGACCTGTGGTCCCACCGGCGATTGCACCCCGTTTGGAACTGAGTCGTTCATCGAGCGCGCAGACGTGGGTCTCTATCACTGGATGGCCATCAAACAGTGGGAGACGGTGCACACCTGGGGCCTCGAAGCGCCTGCCTTGCATGGCCACCAGGCAAACGGGGCCTGGGTTTCCGAGGGTGAAAAGCGCGGCTGGCCCTACAGCTGGCCCAGTGTGTTTTACGTCGCGCCCCACATGATTTACGCGCCCGAAAAAACCAGCAAAGGGCTGCGCGAGTTCTATCTATCCTGGGAGAACCGGCTGGTTTCTTACTATCGCACCAACCAGTGGTACCAGCTGCAGATGACGGTAAATCCGGGCTGGGCGGGCGCGTCGAACGGCCCGATGGATTGGCCGTATCACACGGGATTCACGACGGCCGTGGTGGACGATCTCGTCACGGCCAAAGCGGCATCCTGGATCAGCGCCGCTCACCTGGCGCGCTTTCAGCAAATCCGCACCAAGCTAGCGCAGCTCGCCAACACGAATCTGCCGTTCGATGCGCCCGATCCGAATGCTCCGGGCGACCTTTTCAAGAACAAGG
>DATHEN010000304.1:0-3579 GCA_035318565.1 Polyangiaceae bacterium | reverse complement strand
CGCCCCCGAGCTCATCAACGGCAGAACACCGGACGCCACGTCCGCCAGCGCATTGCGCCGGCCGGTATCGGCGGCCTTGCTCAGCACGTCGGCGATTTGCTTGAACTGATCTTCGACCACGCCGCTCCGCGCGGCGAACACTTTCTCCAGCGCTTGGCGCGCGCGCGGCAAGGTGCTCCCGCCGCGCCCGCGCAGATCGCGCCGGCGAGTCGCGTCCCGGAGCAACGCATTGACGGACTCGTGGTGGATCGAGTCGCGATTCGGAGCCGCCAGATTGCGCAGCAGGGTGAGCGATCCGCCGCGCGTGATCGGCACCATGCCGCCCGTCGAAGCAAAGCCGCCGGCCACGAACATGGCGAGCGGCTTTTCCTGACCTTTGAGGCCGGCGACGAGCCCGGAAATGCTGGGCAACCCTTCACGCGTGGAGCCCGTGAACGCCACGCGCGGTCCCACGTCGTGACTGACAGTCGCGTTGTCGATGCCGTTCATCACCAGGATGCGCTGCGCGTGCTTGGCGAAAAAGTCCGCTCGAGCGGGGCCCACGAGATACGGCACGACACCGGTGGTTACGTCGAACGGCGCATAGCGAAGTTTTCCGACGCTGAGCAGTTGATTGGCGGCGAACGGCGTGAAGCCCGCGTTGTCCGCCACGGGATCGATCAAAAACGTGGGATCCCAGGCGCCGCTCGCCTGAATGGTGATCACGAACGGCACCTCGGTGCCGCAGGCAGCCTCTTGCGATTGCACGCTCGAGCCCACCGTGAAGCTCGCGGTCGCGGCCCCCGACACGAGCAGAAAGCGGCGACGAGACAGTTTCATGGTCGTAGCTCCGGAAAATTCACGGGAGATCCTCATTGCAAAAAGAAACGTGCGTCGGACATCAGGTAGGCCACCACGGCCATCCAGGCGCGCACGGTATAGGTCGGGTCTTCGTCGATCAGATCGTGCTGCTCGTCCGGGTAGGGCACGCGCGGGTCGGTGAAGCTGGCTGCTGCCCGGCAGCGGGTCGGAACGCGCGTGCTGCCCTTGGCCGCCAGGCCTGCGCTGCGGCTGCTCGTCCAGAGCTTGTACGTCTCGTCGAGCTCCGCATGGCCCTCGTACAAATCCTCGTTCAAGAGCAAGCGGTGCAGGCGCCGGATCTCTCTTCGAATGAGCGCCTCACCCCCGCCTTCGGGCAGCGTTGCCGGAGTGACGTTCTTGAACAGGTGACGAGCGTTGGGATCCTTGATCGAGAAATCCTGCGGCACCGCCAGGCATGCCATTTCGTTGCCGGTGCGCATGGCGATGCGCACGGCGATCGCGTTCGGCTCCCGATAGCGCTGCGGAGTCGAGTCCCAGTCCGTTCCTCCGAACATCAAGCGGTACTCGCGGAAGTTCCGGAACATGTCGTTACCCGTCGGACTCAGGCCGCCCCTGTAAGTCAGGCCCGTGACGTTCTCGAGTTTGCGCGCGAGCTGCTCGGGGGTAAGCAGCGTTCCAGCGCCGACTCCGGCCATCGCCAGCGCTTCGCTCGTCTCCGCGCTGGTCTCTGGTGAGCCCACGGCCCTGAAGAACGGGCCTTTGAGGATCGACTTCACGAGCGGCTTGAGGCGCAAGTTCTGACCGCCCGCGAACTCGCGGCGCAGCCGCTGAATTTCGAGCTGCTGGATGCGGAACGCCAGATACTTCACGAGATGTCCCTCGGCCGTGACATCCGACGGCGGAGAGAGAATCTCCGCGCCGATCAGGTCGGCGAGCACCGGCATGAGCACACCGAGCACGAAACGCTCGTGCTGCGCCACGCGCGTTCCGAGCCAGCGCACCGGGTCGATCGTGTCCGAGGTACTCTGCGTTTCGCCGAGGAAGCCGGCGGGCGGCAGGTGATTCGGCAATTTGGAGGCCGGCCGGTACTGGCCGCTGCTACCGAAGTTGCGGAAATGGCCGGCGATGGGATCGATCGCGGCATGACAGACCGTGCACGCCGGGTACTTCTGGGTCGCGAGCTCCAAGTCTGCGTCCGCGGGCAGCTTGGCGGTCGAAAAATCCGAAAGCTTCATCACCGGAATTGCCAGGAGGCGATCCAGGATCAAGCGCGCGCCGCGTGTGCGTTGCTGGTTACTGGTTGACGACGGGAAGCGCACCATCACCGTCGGCATCGACAGAATACCGCTGTGCGGATAGGCGCCGTCGGATCCCGCTCGGAGCGTGTTCAGCGCAGTCGGAGCCAGGCGCGTGGGCTTGAACTCGGTCGCATCATTGCTGGGATCCTGGTCGAACACCTCGGCGAGTTGCGCGTTCGTAAAACCGTAGACCACCGCCGAGTAGGGGTTGAGCACGGTGTAGTTCGCGGTGACGAGCTCGGTGAGCGGCAGGTCGTTCCTGACGACGTGCTTGACGAGCTCGAGGGGCTCACGTGCAACCGCGTCGATGGCGAGACTGCTGGCCTGCGCGTTACACACGACGGCATCGAAGAATTCGCTGCAACAATCCTTGGTAGCCGCATCGCAGCAGTCATTCTGGTCTTCCGTCATGCATACGGGCTCGAAGAACCCACTGCGGGGATAGTCGCCGAGCTGGTCCATGAGATCACCGCCGCGGACGAGCGAGCTGTAAGCGTCGGTTAGCAGCCAGTCCGAAAACATCTCCTGGGCGCGCCCGAGAAACGCTTCCGTTTGCATGAGCTCATCGAGCTTCGCGTCCAGCGCCGCTTCGGTGTCCGTGAATTCGTCCAGCTCCTCGGGAGTGGCGAGCTGACCCGTGAGCGCGAACTTCGCGCGAGCGTAGGTTTGCCGTGGTGAACCGAGCTCGAGATTGGCGAGCGCGACCGCGGCCGCATCGTCCGGAGTCTTCTTGCACTCCGGCGGAGACGCGAGCTTCTGAACGAAGCTGGCCAGCAGTTTCCCTTCGGCGCTCTCGGCGTCTACGACCGTGCCGCCGACATGGCTCACCTGCCCCGTGGGCTTGGCCAGAAGCAGCGGGAGCTCGCCGCTCGGCGCTTGAATGGTTCGCGAAGCGTAGCCCGTCAGCACATCGACGTTGCGTTCCGCAAAATCGGGCTCTCCGGGGAAACGCAGGCGGAGCGCGACTCCCACTTGCCGCGCCAGCCCGAACTCGTTGTGACAACCGATGCAGCGCGAAAAGATCGGACCGTACGCCTCCCATGCGAACGACTGCACGGGCGTAAAACACGGGTTGGTCTTGGTGATACCGATTTGATCGCTGCCACCGCTACCGCCGGTACCGGCGCCTGCGGGCGCATCCACCTCGCCTTTGCAGGACACGACCGCGGCCAAGCCTGCGGCCAGCGCGAGCCCGAAGCTCACGCGCAAACGGTGGTGATGCGCATGGAATATTTTCACGCCAGCGGCCTTCGATTGGTGCCGTCGCCTCGCCCGAGATCAACGACGCGTTTCTCGCTCGCAACATTTCGAGCAAGCACCATGCCCGATACAAGCGTGTTCGATGTCCCGCGAAAGATGATGTACGTGCAGCGCGCGCGCTCGAATCGGGGGCCTCGAGACCCTAACGCGAGGGGGAACTGCCCACAGTGCAGCGCGTGAATCCCCGAGATTGGGCCTGTAAAATCACGTTCTCATCGCA
>DATHEN010000303.1:0-5491 GCA_035318565.1 Polyangiaceae bacterium | reverse complement strand
GCAAGAACACCGGTCTCATCACGCTCGATCCCGGTTACGGCAACACCGGCGCGTGCACGAGCGCCATCACCTTCATAGACGGCGAAAAGGGCATCCTGCGCTACCGCGGTTACGACATCGAGGATGTCGCGGCGCACGCCCGCTTCACCGAAGTCTGTTATCTGCTGATCTACGGGGAGCGCCCAAGCATCGAGCAACTGGCCGAGTTTCGGCAGCAAATGACGTATCACACGCTTCTTCACGAGGACATGAAGAAGTTCTACGAGGGCTTCCCGCCCGGCGCACACCCGATGGCGATCATGGCAGCGATGATCGCGTCGCTCTCCACGTTCTACACGGAGACCGACGCCGAGCTGAACCGGAACATCGTGCGCGTCTTGGCCAAGTCCAAGACGATCGCGGCGTTTGCCTACAAGAAGTCCGTGGGGCAACCGTTCATCTATCCGCGCAACGACCTGAGCTGGCCGGCGAACTTCTTGCGCATGATGTTCGCGGTTCCAGCCGAGGACTACGAGGTCCCCAAGGTCTACGAAGACGCGCTGAACACGCTGCTCATCCTGCACGCCGATCACGAGCAGAACTGCAGCACATCCACCATGCGCATGGTGGGCAGCAGCGAAGCGAACTTGTTCGCCTCGATCTCGGCGGCCGTCTGCGGCCTGTGGGGACCGCGCCACGGCGGAGCCAACCAGGCCGTCATCGAAATGCTCGAAGAGATCCGCGCGGAAGGCGGCGATTACAAGCGCTTCTTGTCGCGTGTGAAAGAGGGAGACTCGAAGACCCGCCTGATGGGCTTCGGTCACCGCGTGTACAAAAACTTCGATCCGCGGGCCACGCTACTCAAGAAATCGTGCGATCGAATCTTCAGCGAGCTCGGTATCAACGACCCATTGCTCGAGCTCGCCAAGAACATCGAAGAAGCAGCGCTCAACGACGACTACTTCGTGAAGCGCAAGCTGTATCCGAACGTCGATTTCTATAGCGGCATCATCTACCGGGCGATGGGCATTCCCACCAGCATGTTCACGGTCATGTTCGCGCTCGGCCGCTTGCCGGGCTGGATCGCACACTGGATGGAGCAGCGGAACGATCCGGAAGGGTACCGCATCCACCGTCCGCGTCAGATCTACACCGGGGAACGCAAGCGACCCTTCGAGGACCGCGGCACCAAAGAGCTGTGAGCAGAGCGCGACAGCTCTGGCGTCACTTTCCTGCCGCCGGAGTCGTGATCCTCGGCTACGCGCAGGCATGCGCCACGGCCTTACCGAGCGAGACACCGCTCGGCAAGGGTCCCCTGGCGCGCGCCTCGGCTAGCGTTTCGGCGGCTGGCGCAGCTCCGGCCGTGGACGCCGGACCACCCGAACCGTCTCCAGCGCCGGAAGCAACGGCCGAGCTGCTACCCCCCACGAAGGACGCCGGCTCGAGCGACGCAGGCCCAGCAACGGCCAGCGCCGCGCCGAGCATGGATGCGGGTGCCGTGCTCGCCGCAGCGAGTACCGGCGCAGCGTTCGTCGGCAGCTACCTCGGCAAGGACCGCGCGCTGGTTCGCCTGTCGGGTAAACCCGATCAAACCGAAGATGACCCGAAAGCTCGGATCAACATCGCCGAGCGGGGCACGGACGCGATCGGCATCACGCTCGTCAACAGCGCGGACGGCTCACCGATCTGCACGCTGAACGCGCGCGTGGAAAAGAGCCGCGCCGAGGTCGCGCCGGGTCAACCTTGTTTCGCGAGCGGTCCCAGCGCCCAGTCCAACGTGATGCAGGGCTCCGCCAGCATCGCGGGCAAGCGCCTCACGCTCGATCTGCGCATCGAAATGCGCGTGACTGCCAACGGACAACTGGCAACGGGGTCGATCGACTATCACTTCGAAGGAACTCGCCAGTGACGCGGATCGACTGGGACGATCTCCGGTATTTCTTGGCCGTGCATCGCAGCGGCACGCTGGCCGGGGCGGCCTCGGAGCTCCGCATCAACGCCACCACCGTGGGACGCCGCCTGACTGCGCTCGAGGAACAGGTGCACACGCGCCTCTTCGATCGCACACCGGACGGCTACGCGCTGACCCCGGCCGGACTCGATTTGCTGCCCCGCGCGGAGCGCATGGAAAGCGAAGCGCTGGCGGTCGAGCGCGAAGTCAGCGGAGCGGATCAGCGGCCCTCCGGCCTGGTGCGCGTCAGCGTCACGGAGATGCTCGCGACGCGCTTTCTGGTCCCGCACCTGCCCCGTTTCAACGAACGGTATCCGGAGATCCTCATCGACCTGAACTGCACCACGCGCTCGGTCAATCTGGGCCGGCGGGAAGCAGACATAGCGCTGCGCCTGGCGCGCCCGCATGAAGACAACGTGGTGACGAAGAGGCTCGCCAGCATTCACTTGTCTCTGTACGCCTCCAACGGCTACCTGGCTGAACGGGGCGCTCCGGAGGACGCAGAGCGCAGCCTGAACGGGCATCGTGCAATCCTGTTCGCGAGCTCGCGCGCGTTTTCGCTCGAGAACGCCTGGTTCGAAGCACGTCTCGACGGCGCTCACGTCGTGTTGCGCTCGGACAGCGTGAGCTCGATCTATTCCGCGGCGGCAGCGGGTCTGGGTCTGGCGCTGCTACCGACGGTCGTTGCCGACGCAGACAGCTCCCTCACCCGCATTCGCACCGAGACGGGCCCGGAGCCGCGCGTGGTGTGGCAAACGGTCCACGTAGACTTGCAGCGCAGCGCACGTATCCGCGCCGTGCTCGACTTCTTTACGGGGATCATCGCGCCCGCCATGCCGGGTCCGCCCGGCTGACGCGACGCCTACGCGCTTCCACGTCCGCCCTTTAACACCGCTTGGGCGCTCGCGGATCCCTCCGACATGGCATGGGCCCGCGTGCTCGGCTACGCTGGGCCGATGCAAGGCTATCGCAGTCGCACCTCCACGCAGGGCCGAAATATGGCGGGCGCGCGCGCGCTCTGGCGCGCAACCGGCATGAAAGATGCCGATTTCGAGAAACCCATCGTCGCGATCGCCAACAGCTTCACGCAGTTCGTACCCGGCCACGTGCACCTGCACGACGTCGGCCAGCGCGTCAAAAAAGTGATCGACGCCGAGGGCGGCTGGGGCGTCGAATTCAACACCATTGCGGTGGATGACGGCATCGCGATGGGCCACGGGGGCATGCTGTACTCGCTGCCCAGCCGCGAGCTCATCGCCGACAGCGTCGAGTACATGGTGAACGCACACTGCGCCGACGCGCTGGTGTGTATCTCGAACTGCGACAAGATCACACCCGGCATGTTGCTCGCCGCCATGCGCCTGAACGTGCCCACCATTTTCGTCTCCGGCGGTCCCATGGAAGCCGGCAAGCTCACTGGCACTCACGATCGCGACGGCAAGCCCTTGCTGCGCAAGCTCGACCTGATCGATCCAATGATCGCCGCCAGCGACAGCAGCGTCAGCGACGAGCTGCTCGCGAGCATGGAACGCTCGGCCTGCCCGACGTGCGGCTCCTGTTCGGGCATGTTCACGGCAAACAGCATGAATTGTTTGAACGAGGCGCTCGGTCTGGCCCTGCCTGGAAACGGCACGCTGCTCGCCACCCATGCCATGCGCTGGGAGCTGTTCGCGAGCGCCGGCAAGCGCATCGTGGAGATGGCCAAGCGGCACTACGTCGAGGGAGACGCCTCGGTGTTGCCGCGTAGCATCGCCAACTTCCAGGCGTTCGAAAACGCGATGACTCTGGATATCGCCATGGGCGGCTCCACGAACACGGTGCTGCACTTGCTGGCCATCGCACGCGAAGCGGGAGTGGACTTCACGATGGCGGACATCGATCGCTTGTCGCGCAAGGTGCCCACCATCTGCAAAGTGGCGCCCGCATCGCACTACCACGTGGAGGACGTGCACCGCGCGGGCGGCGTCTTCACGATCCTGGGCGAGCTCGAGCGCGCGGGCCTGATTCATCGGAACGTGGGAACCGTCCACGCAAAGAGCATCGGAGACGGCATCGACAGCGACGACATTCGCCGCAAATCGGCCACGCCCGCGGCCCGCCACCGCGCCCTCGCTGCGCCGGGCGGCGTACCCACGCAAGTCGCGTTCTCGCAGGACAAGTACTTCGTGGATACGGACGACGACGCTCAGAAGGGCTGCATTCATGACGTCCGCCACGCCTACAGCCGAGATGGCGGGCTGGCCGTGCTGTACGGCAACATCGCGCTCGAAGGCTGCATCGTGAAAACCGCCGGCGTAGACGAATCCATCTGGCGCTTCGAAGGCCGCGCGCGTGTCTTTCACTCACAGGACGCCGCGTGCGATGCCATCATGGCCGACCAGGTGGCCGCCGGCGACATCGTGGTGATCGTGTACGAAGGCCCGCGCGGCGGCCCGGGCATGCAGGAAATGCTCTATCCGACCTCGTTCTTGAAGGGCAAAGGGCTCGGCAAAGCTTGCGCGCTCGTCACCGATGGGCGCTTCAGCGGCGGCACTTCGGGCCTCAGCATCGGCCACGTTTCGCCCGAAGCGGCCGAGGGCGGCAGCATCGCGCTCATCGAGGAAGGCGACCGCATTGGTATCGACATCAGCGAACGCAGCATCAACGTTCTGGTGGACGACGCAGAGCTCGCGCACCGCCGCGAGGCCATGCTGCAGCGCGGGGCCGATGCCTGGAAGCCGAACCGCGAGCGTCACGTTTCCCCCGCCCTGCAGGCCTACGCGCTCATGACAACCAGCGCCGCACGTGGCGCCCTGCGCGACGTGACCCAGGTGCAGCGCAAAGCCGGCAGCTGAGCTCGTGGTTCCGGGGCGCGTCCCAGGTTTGCCGGACGACCCATCACGAGCTGCCGGGTGTGCCGTGTGGCGTGGGCTGTGCTCGGTAGTGCGTGGCGTAGGCGGTTTCGAATCCGGCCTTGGCGTAGGCGCGTAGCGCGGCGCGGTTGTCTTGCTCCACTTGCAGGTACAGGCGCTCGGCGCCGCGCGCGCTCGCACTTCGGGCGAGCGCGTAGAGCATGGCCTGGGCGACGCCGCGTCGTCGGAATTCAGGCTGGGTGAGCATCGAGTGCACCCCGAGCCACTCACCTTCGAGCACGCCCACGCTGGTGCCCGCAGGCCGCCCATCCAACAGAGCGAGCGCATAGGTGGCGCGTTCACCGAGGCGCTCGAGTAGCCCGCGGTAAACCTGCTGCGTATCTGCAAAGCGGCTCTGACGCCCCGCGAGCTCGAACCAGTGTGGCTCGAGCACGTGTGAGATCTGCACGTGCACTGGAGCCGGCGCGGCGCCAGGCGGCACGCTGCCCTCGCCGTCCAACACGACCGAGAGCGGCGCCGTCTGCACGTTGACCGGCGCATCGACTTGGTAGAGGCGCTCGGCGAGCGCTGCGTCGAGCCCCGCGGGAGCGAGCGGGCTCAGGTGAAAGCGCGCCGGTAATCCTCGCGTCGCATAGAAGCTCTCCGCGTACTGGATGCGGGCCTCGAGCCCTAGCGCGCCCGTGGTGTGGTTGGTCCAGACCGAATTCCC
>DATHEN010000302.1:0-2287 GCA_035318565.1 Polyangiaceae bacterium | reverse complement strand
AACAGGACGCCGAGCACACGCGGGTCCAGAAACTCGTACGTGATGCCGCCGCGCACCCATTTCATCGGCCCCGCGCTCGGACCGACCACCCACTGCCAATAACCGAGCCCGAGGCACACGGCCACGAGCACGATGAACGTACCCCACAGAGCTTTCCGTAGCCGCGGGTTCAAGCTACACCGTGACCCGCCGGTGATACGTGATCCACTCGATCACCGAGACGCCGAGTACGGCCAAGAGCAAGTAGAGCCACAGCTCGCGCCGCACGCCGGGCTGGAAATCCCCGACGGCCGCCGCCTTGCCGGAGCCGAGCACCAGCTCCTTGCGCGGCGCGATGCGACTCTCCTCCGGATCGGCCAAATTGCCGGCAAATGCGCTGGATCCCTCGCGCTCACCCGTGCTCAAGCGATAGAAGCCCGCCTGCTCTCCAAGGTACACCGCGCGGCCCTCTTTGACCGGCACTTTGCGTGATTTGCCCGCCGGGTCGACCAGCGTCGCCACGTCCACGTTGCTCGGCGCCGGCACGCGCCAGACTTCGCCCGTTCGGTACGACGAGACGTAACCCGTGTCCTCCTGGACGAAGTAGTTGACCACGTTGAGCACGAACAGTGGCCAGCCGACCCTCAGCACGAAGTCGCTGTCGCGCGGGTCGAAGCCGAGCGCCACGAACGGCACCCCCCCACGCCGACCGTCGACGAGAATCGGTCCGAGGTCGCTCTGACCGATTACGCGGTCCGGAAGCTTGGGCTTGAAGCTCTGACCCTGAGCCACCTGGATGTCGCCCATGGAGATGAAGCGCAGCACGTCGCTCTTCTTGTCCCAGGCATCGAAGCCGAAGTTCTCTATACGCTTGCCGATCGGCACGGGTGATTTGTCGGCGGGCGGGTTCAGGTACAAATAGCCGCTCGCGTTCTGAGCCGCCGGCGCCACGCCGTCGAAGATCACGACGTCGAACGACTCGCGCGCTGGATACTGCGCGGGCGCCAGCACGCTCACGTCCAGGTACTCGTCGAGCAGGAGCGCCGCTTCGAGGTAGGTGTTCCCCAGGGTCACCACCGCCACGCGCGCGCGGCGCCGTTCGGGCATCAGCGCGTAGGCGTGGTTGTCCGCAGGCAGCTCGTCGCTCGCGCGATCCACGGGGCGAATCTTGGCCTCCAGCGTGCGACTGGCGCCCGCGAGATCCTTGTAAAAGCGCAGCACGCGCTCGTTTGCTCCCAGCGAAAGACGAGTGATGTCGGAGACCACGCCGTCTCCGAGCAACGTCAGCTCCACGGTCGTGGGAGTCGAGTTCATGTTCATGATCTCGAGCATCACCTCGTAGCGCGACTTGTCGAGCGGGTAGCGGCGCACGGAGAACTCCGTGATGGCCACGTTCTTTCCGCTCTTACCCACGGGCAGAAAGCTCAGCCGCGTGCCGCGCAGATCGAGCCCGCGGCCCGCGGCCTGAACGTCTCCGAGTGCGCCGTCACTGACCACCAAAATTTCGCGCCTCGAAAGATCGCGCAAACTGTCCAGCGCGAACTCGAGGCCGCGCCGCAGATCGGCGCGAGTGTCCGTGGCGCGGAGCTCGCTGACGGCGCGTTCCAGCTCGGCCAGATCGCTCGTCATGGTGGAGAGTGGGGTCAGCCCGGCGTCCATCTGCGCGATCAGCATGCGATCGGATCCGCCCAGGCTCTTTACTAGCCTCGAGAGCTCGCGCTTGGCGGCCGCGAGGCGCGTGGGGGACACGTCAGTTGCCTTCATGGACGCGCTGCCATCCACCAGCACGACTACGTTTCGACCTTCGACGACGGCGGCGCTCACACGCGGATCACCGAGCGCGAGCACCAGCGCTGCCAATAACACGAGCTGCAGGAGCAGCGAGAGCCAGCGCTTGAGCTGAGAAAATAGCTGCGTGGCTTCTTTGTCTCGCAGCACGCTCTGCCAGATGCGCGAAAACGGCACGGCCACCGGGCGCCGGCGCAGCTTCAAGATGTACAAGCCCACGACCAGCGCGCCTGCCACGGCGAAAGCCGCGAGCAGCGTCGTCAGCGGCAAGCCCGCCAGAAACATCAGCGCAGAAATCCTCCGCGACGAAACACGCTCAGCACGAGCTCGTCGAACGGTTCCTTCGCGTCCGCAGCGAAGTACGGGACCTGGCGCATGGTGCAGAAGCGTTCGATCTGCTCGCGGTAGTCGTGGTACGCGCGCTCCATCTTGCCGAGCACGGCTTCGGTCACGGTGAGCTCGCGTTCGTCTCCCGTTTCGCAGTCGTAGATGCGCACGTCGCCGCGCAACTTCGGGCGTG
>DATHEN010000301.1:0-3588 GCA_035318565.1 Polyangiaceae bacterium | reverse complement strand
AAGCCGATCGCGAACGAGCACGAGCAGAGGCCGAACGAGCACGAGCAGAGGCCGAATGTGCCCGGGCAAACGCAGCGGAGCGGCGTCTGGCCGAGCTCGAACGCAAGCTGCAGGGCGGCTGACGCCACGGGAGATGCCGATTCGCCGGCTTGGCGTAAGCTTGGCGGCATGCGCCGGCTCGTGCAGGACGCGCTTGAAATCCGCAAGCGCGAGTATGAGGATGACGACTTCATCCTGCGACTCTCGGCGAGCGCGTTCTCGGACTACTCGCGGCGCTCGGGTCCGAATACGCTAGGCTTCGTACGCGCCGAGTCGGCGCACACCTTCATCGCGTGGCGCGGCTCCGAGCGCATCGGCTTTGCGAGCATCGATTGCCACGGAGCACAGGCCTCGCTGCAGGCCATCGCCGTGATTCAATCCGAGAAGGGCCGCGGCGTGGGCGCGTGCCTGCTCGCCGCGGCGGAAACAGCGGCGCGCGCGCAGGCAGCCCGACAGTTGAGCCTGTGCACGGGTGAAGCCAATGTCGAAGCCCTGCAGCTGTTCTTGCGCTCCGGATTTCGCATCGTGCGCCGCTTGCCGAGCTATTACGCGCGCGGCCAGAATGCGTGTGCTCTGAGCAAACGGCTGGCGCCGGCCTAGCCGATGCGGGTTGCACGCAGAATCTCGCGTGCACACCCTGAGTCCATGCCCGGCAAAGCGACCCATGAAGAGCCTCCCGTGAATCCGTCTGCGCGGATCGAGGCGCTAAGGCTCGAGGATGACGGCACTTACCCGAACAACGGCGCGCTGCCCGCGCTCCATTATCGGCGCGCATTCGCGTTGCCGCCGCGTGAGCCGGCGCGGGTCATCGAGCGTTGCTTCCACGCCAACGGCTGGAGCAACGGCTGGCGCGACGGCGTTTACGATTGTCATCACTATCACAGCGCTGCACACGAGGTGCTCGGCTGTTACGCGGGAACGGCGCGCGTTCAACTCGGCGGACCGCAAGGCAGCGAGCTTTACGTGAGCGCTGGCGATGTGGTCGTGATTCCGGCGGGCGTAGCGCACAAGCGGCTCTCCGCCAGTGACGACTTCCGCGTCGTGGGCTGCTACGCGGGCGGGCGCGACTACGACATGAATTACGGCAAGGCTTCGGAACGGCCGCAGGCAGATGAAAACATCGATCGTGTGCCGGCGCCGGATTCAGATCCGGTTTACGGAAAGAGTGGCCCGCTGATGCAGCACTGGGTCCGCGCGCGCTGAGCGCCCGTCACGACGCTTTTTCGAGCCGGCCGTCCGCGTGTTTCGCGAAGCGCGCTTCGCGATCGTGCACTGGATCGTCTTTGGGCCAGGGCCAGCCGCCGAACTGCGTGGCGCGGTAGTCGGTGAACGCTTTCTGAATCTCGGTCTGCGTATTCATGACGAACGGCCCGTACTGCACGACCGGTTCGCCAATTGGGCGACCCTGCAACATCAATAGCTCGCTCTCCACGGGGCCGTTGTAGAGCGGCGTTTCCAGATCTGCGTGGAGCTCGATCGCGTTGCGGACTTGCACGGGGCGCTGGCCCACCCGTAGCTCCTTACCGCTGAAGAAGTAGAGCATACGATTGCTCCCCGCTGCGGCCGGCGGCAGGGAAAATTGCGCACCCGGTGCCATTTTCAGCGTCCAGATGGCCACGTCGCTGCTGGCCCGCGCGGCCCAGGATTTGGGCGGCGGCTCCGGCGCTTGCACGGGACCGAGCTTGCCCGCGATCACGGAGACCTCGGTGGTGCGGCCCGCGTTGTCCAGCGCCGCGTGCTTCTTGATCGTTTGGCGCCACAGCATCGAGAAATGCGGCTCCACCATCTTGTTCGTGCTCGGTAAGTTCAGCCAGATCTGAAAGAGCTCGAGCGGATTCGGAGCGGCGGCGTCCAGGAGTGGGAACATCTCCGCGTGCACGATGCCTCGTCCCGCCGTGAGCCATTGTACGTCGCCCCCGCCGTAGCGCGCAGCTGCGCCGAGTGAGTCTGCGTGGTCCACGAGCCCGCGGCGCACGACGGTCACGGTTTCAAAACCGCGGTGCGGATGCTGCGGGAAGCCGGGTACTACTTGACCGTGATACATGCGCCACGGCTCATTGGCTGCGAAATCCTGCCCAATGTTGCGGCCGCGCAGCGAAGCTGCCGGACCGAGCTGTGCGTTGCCGGCGGGGTAGGCGTCATCGTGATAGACGCAGAACAAAAAAGGATCGAGCGTTTGCCAGGGAAAGCCGAGCGGTTGCACGCTCCGCACGACGTCGGGTACGGCGATGGGTGAGGTATTCATGGCGGTTCGTTTCGGCGCTTCCGAGCTGCGGCAAGCGGCCAGCAGCGGAGTCCCCAGCAGGGCGTGGAGGGCGGTGCGGCGATCCATGGGCGGCGGCTCGCAAGTATTGCACGTCCAGCGCCAGGGGCGAGCAGCTCTGCGGACCGCGTAATTTCAGGGCGCGTGCACGGCTACCTCCGCGCGCCTTCCGTGCGACACTGCCCGGGCATGGCGGACGACAGCCGGATCTCGGAGGATGATCTCGCGGAGCTGGCGCGCATCCGCGAGCTCTTGCGCGCGGTGCCGGAGCCGCTCGCCATGTTGGAAGGGATCTTCGCGTTCGCGCCGTTCGGGCTTCAGGTTTACTCTGTGGAGGGACGCTCGTTGTTCGTGAACCGCGCCTTCCGCGAGCTGTTCCGGTCCGAGCCGCCGCCCGAATACAATCTGTTCAAGGACGAGATCGTGGCGCGCTCGGGATTGCTGCCGCTCGCGCAGCGCGCCTTCCAAGGAGAAACGCTGCGCACGCCGCCGTTCTGGTACGACCCGCGCGGTTTGCAGCACGTCACCGTCGAGCAGGGCGCTCGCGTCGCGATCGAGACCTGGATCTTCCCGCTTCTCGGTCACGAGAACCAGGTCACGCACGTGGCCATCGTGACCAAGGACGTCACGGCGGAGCTGAGCGCGACCGAAGCGGTCGAGCGCGAGACCCAGATGCGGCGTGCTGCCGAACGAGCGCGGGAGCGCGTGTTGCGTTTGCAGCAAGTGACCAGCGCACTTGCCAGTGCATTTCTCGAAGACGAGGTCGCGCGCGTGGTGCTCGAGTTGGCGCTGAGCGCGCTCGACATGAGGCGCGGCGTGATTCATCGGGTGTCGAGCGACGGTCTCCGGCTCGAGCTCTTGGCGTGCACGGGCTTCGATGACTCGCAGCGCGCGGCGCTGGCGTCGATCGCTCTCCAGTTTCCCGCGCCGAGTACGTTCGCCGTTCGCAGCGGACAGCCGCAGTGGCTCGAGTCGGATCGCGATATCGCGCGGCTCTTTCCCGCGTTTTCACGGAAGATCGCGGATTGGAGCGTGACACAGCTGGTCGCCATGCCACTGGCGACGGGCGGCGATCCGTTCGGCGTGATCACCTTCGATTTTGCCGAGCATCGCGCGCTCGACGCCGAGGATCGCGATTTCGTTCTGGCGTTTTCGCGACAGGGTGCACAAGCGCTGGAACGCGCGCGGCTCTACAGGGAGGCCCGTGAAGCCGCGGCGCGGGCGGAAGAGGCGAGCCGCGCCAAGGACGAGTTTCTGAGCGTCTTGTCGCACGAGCTCCGCACGCC
>DATHEN010000300.1:0-3090 GCA_035318565.1 Polyangiaceae bacterium | reverse complement strand
AGTTGAGCCCCACCGCTTCTCCGAGAGTACGGATCAACATGGTCTTGCCGAGGCCGGGCACGCCCTCCAGGAGCGCATGCGAGCCCGCCAGCATGCAGGTGAGCACGCCGTCCACCACGTCGCGATTGCCGACGATGACTTGTCCGATCTCCTCGCGGAGCGTGCCCATCTTCTTTTGGAACGCGACGACCTCTTCTTGTGCCGCCTCTAATTCGCTCATGCTTCGACTCCCTCGTCGCCCCGGCGTAGCTTTCGACCGCTGACAGCCGCGCGCTTCATTCGCGCGGTCGGATCAGCTGAAAGTAGCGCTGGACGTAAAAACGATACCCGGGCGGGATCTCGTCCTCGTTCATCACCTGCTCGGCCACGTTACGGTAGTCCGTGTAGACCTTGCGATAGCCACGGCCAACGAAGCCTCGTTGAGCGGCGCTGTGGATGACCTCGCTCGAGGCCGTGCCCTGGCCCGTGTCGGCCGCCACCGCCGTGACGTCTTGCGTGGAACCCTTCAAGCTCGACGGATCCCCGGCCAGCTTCGGATCATGGCCCGTGCCCCAGCTGTCCTTCGAGCCCTCGCCGCCGCCGGGCTGATTCTGCCCGCCGGGGTTCTGTCCGCTCTGCCCGCTGCCCGCACCGAGACTCTGCTGCTGACCACTCGAGCCGCCTTTCGTGACGAGGAGGTCTTTGCCGCCCTGGCCCTCTTTGAAGAGGGTACCGCGTGCGCCCTGACCCGGACGATTTCCCTGACCTGGCTTCTGACCCTGACCCTGCTGTTGGCCTTGGCCCTGCTGGCTGCCCTGCTTGCCGCCCTGATTGCCGCGCGCTCGTTCGGCGAAACGCATCATGCGCTGCAAACGCTGCTTGCCACCCTGGCCCTGTTGCCGCACGAGCTCGCGTAGCTCCTGCAGGCGCCGGCGGAGCTGCTCCTTCTCCTGTTCGGTCATCTCCTGCTTCGCCATGCGATTCAGGTCTTCCGCGCCTCGCTCGAGATCCTGAGCGCCGGCGCCCATCTCGCGCATCAAGTCCTCGGCGGCCTTGGCGAGCTCGCGATCGAGCTTGGAAAGTTGTCGCTCGGAACGTTGTGCCTGCTGGCGTTCGCGATCCAGACGCTCGAGCTGACGATCATTGTTCTTGAGCAGATTCTTGTCGCGATCGTTCAAACCCGCGTCACCCGACTTCTTCAGCAAGCTCTGGCGCTGCTTCTCGAGCTCCTTGCGGCGCTGCTCCAAGCTCTTGGTTTTCTCGCTGCTCGCACGGCTGGCCCGCTGGAGCGCGCTGCGTAGCTTTTCGAGCTCTGCCTTGCTCGGCGCTTGCTGCTTGCTCCGTAGCTTCTCGGCGAGCTCGCGCAGCGCCTTCTCGGCATCCGCCAGTCGCTTCTCCTTCAGGCGCTCGGCGACCGGCTTGCTCAGCTCGCTCTTGGCGAGCTCGCGGGCCAGGTTCTGCAGGCCCTCGTCCAGGGCTGCGCGGTCCGCCTGGGTGGCTTTGGCGAGCTCCCGCTCCAGACGCTCCAGGCGTTCGAATACCTCGCGCCGATCGAGCCGGCGCTCCGCGATGTCTTCTATCAATTGGTTGAAACGCGCGACGGCCGCCAACGCTTCCGGATCGTGACTTTTTTCTTCCAGCTCTCGCGTGATGTCGCGAAAAAGGTCGAGATCATCGCCGCTCATTTGCATCGGCTCGAACTTGCGAGTCTCGCTGATGGTGCGCACGCTCCGGACTTCGAGGTTGGCCAGCACCACCAGGCCCGCGAGCAAGAGCAGCGCAACTCCCAGCTCACGCGGCAAGTGTAGCGGCGCAGCTGCGCGCGGCTCGAGCACGGGCACTCGGTTCGTGGCGTCGGAAATCGCGAGCCGCATGAGGGGCGAGCGCTTGGCCAGCGGCACTTTACGGAATGCCAGCGCATTCGTAATCCGATCGGCGAGCCCGTGATGCTGGTCGAGAGCCAGCGCACCGAGCTCCGCTGCGCGCGGCTTGAACCAGACACGAAGCAGATCCGCCACGACGAGCAAGAGCGGCGCTGCACCGAGCCAGATCAGCGTACGAGTCGTGTCAGCGGCGGGGCGGGCGACTTTGATGTACGTGAGCGCCGCAATCGCGCACACGAGCACGCTGGGCAGCAGCAGCGCCGCGCGCGCCAGCGCTTCATCCGCCTTCAGCCGTAGCCCCGTTCGGCGTGCGGCTCGCGCCAGGCGTTCGAGGTTCGCTTCAGGCTCGGGCAACTCTGCCATCGGGTGCTCTCAATGACGATTCTAATGCGCCAAGCTCCGGCTGCTGGCGCGCTGCACCGCAGCATGCGGCAGGCAGTGGGCCCAGACAAAGTTAAGCACCTGTAGGTCGTGTTCGCATTCCGCCTTGCGTGGCCCGGCCCCCCCGGACGCGCAACTTGCGCTCTCATGCGCGTTCGAGAACGTGTACCCTGCGCGCGCGCCGGGACTTGACCGAATGCTAGCCGCTGGTCTCGAATACCCGACGCCGGAGCGCGCCACACATGTCAGACGAAAATAAGACCGTAGTGCTCGTCGCGGACGACGAGCCGAGCACACTAGCGTTGGTTTCGGGGCACCTGCGCGGCAAGGGCTATCGAGTGATTGAAGCCACGGACGGGGATCAAGCGTGGGAGCTCGCACACGAGCACCTGCCGCATCTCGTCGTGCTCGACGTGATGATGCCCGGCATGAGTGGCTGGGAGGTTTGCCGAAAAATACGTGAGGCCGTATCGCTCGCGCACACGGGCGTGGTGATGCTCACCGGCATTGGCGAGAACCTCAACGAGATGACGTCGCCCCTGTATGGCGCCGACGCTTACGTCGATAAGCCGTTCGAGTTTTCCGAGTTGGACGAGAAGATCCAAGGCGCGCTCGCGCAGCGCCAAGGCGGCGCTCTCGGCCGTCCGGACAACGCGGATCTCGAAGACAACGAAGACGAAGAAGACGAAGACATCGACGACGAAGAAGATTTGGACGAGGACGACGAGGACGACGACGACGACGACGACGATGTAACTGCAGACGGGGATCGCGCGCGCGCCGATGCCAGCGCCGACAGTTCCCAGGACGACGACGACGACGACATCGACGGCGATGGTGACGACGA
>DATHEN010000299.1:0-2501 GCA_035318565.1 Polyangiaceae bacterium | reverse complement strand
CCTGAAGGACGAGACATTCCAGGCGCTCGAGGGCGTGAAGCGCTACGGCGGCGAGAGCTGGTTCATGCTCGGGGACCGCGACCTGGCCACGCACATCCAGCGCGCCGAAGGGCTCGCGCGCGGCGAGTCTCCCTCGCAGGTGACCGATCGGCTGCGCCGTGCGCTGGGCGTCACGGCGCGCATTCTGCCCATGGCAGAAGAGCCGTGCCGCACGATGATCGATACGGAGAGCGACGGCACGCTGCCCTTTCAGCAGTGGTTCGTGCGGCACCGAGCGCAGCCCAAGGTGCGCAAAGTGTGGCTGGACGGGGATCCGCCGGCCAGCCCGGCGGCCCTGCACGCGCTCGCGGAAGCGGAGCTCGTGATCATCGGTCCCTCGAACCCCTACGTGTCCATCGATCCCATATTGTCGCGCCCAGGCCTGCGCGATGCATTGCGCGGGCGCGTCGTGATCGCCGTGAGCCCGATCATCGCCGGCCGCGCCGTCAAAGGTCCGCTCGCCGAGATGATTCCCGCGCTCTCCGGACAGCCCGCTTCGGCTGCAGCGATTGCGGGGCACTATGGCTCATTGCTGTCCGGCTTGGTGCTGGAGCGGGGCGACGAGACAGCCGTTCGCGGCGTTGCCGTGCACGCCTGCGACACGCTCATGAAGAGCCGTGAGGATCGTGTGCGACTTGGCCGCGAGTGTCTGGCGTTCGCGAATAGCCTACGCGAAGGATCCAGCTCTTGATCAGAGCTGCGCGGATTTCTTGAACGCGTAGCGCGAGTCGCGGACGAGTTCGGCATAGCTGCCAAAGCGCTCGTTCGCGTTCGTCAGTTCGTCGAGCGGATCCGACTCGTCTTCTGTCGGGACGCGCGGGTACTCGCGCAGCGTGCGGTACAGCGTATCGCGCTGGACAGGCACACGGCCGGCTTCGCGCGCCAAACGCCGCAACTCGCGCGGCGGCAGCCATTGGCCGTGCGAGGCGCCGGCGGCCGTCGAGATGCTCTCGTTCATGAGCGTCCCGCCCAGATCGTTCGCCCCACAAGCGAGCAGGCGCTGCGCTCCCGCGGCGCCCTGTTTGACCCAGGACGCTTGAATGTTCCGAAAGCTCGCGCCCAGCAAGATGCGGGCGATCGCGAACAGGCGCGTCACGTCGTCCGGCGTGGGCCCCGGACGTACGCTGGGCAACAGCTTCTTGGCGTAGAGCGGCGCTTCCGTGTGAATGAACGAGAGCGGCACGAACTCGGTGAAGCCGCCGGTATCGCGCTGGATGCTGCGCAAGAGGTCGAGGTGGCGCACGAGCTCGCCGTGGCTCTCGATGTGCCCGAACATGACCGTCGAGGTGGTCGGCAAACCGAGCTCGTGCGCCGTGCGAATCACGTGCACCCACTCGGCCGTGCTGATGCGTCCACCGGCGAGCCGCTTGCGCACCGAGTCATCCAAGATCTCCGCCGAGGTACCCGGAATCGAGCCCAGACCCGCAGCTTTGAGCGCCGCGATGTGTTCCCGAATGCTGGAGCCGGAGAGACCTGCGCCGTACTTGATCTCTTCGGGAGAGAAGGCGTGCAGGTGCAAGCTCGGCAGCGCGCGTTTCAGCTCGCGGCACAGGTCCACGTACAGGCTGCCGTCCACGTTCGGCGGCAAACCCGCCTGAATGCAGAGCTCCGTCGCGCCGAGCTCGTGCGCTTCGAGCGCGCGACGCAGCACTTCGGCCGCTTCCAGAAAGTAGCCCTGTTCGGAGCGGTGCGTACGCGAGAACGCGCAGAACTTGCAAGCCTTGACGCACACGTTCGTGAAGTTCACGTTGCGGTTCACGACGTAAGTCACGCTCTCGCCCGCCTGGCGTCGACGCAGCTCGTCCGCCGTCGCGATCAGTGCCGCGAGCTCCGCGCCTTCTACGCGACAGAGCGCCTCGGCTTCTTGCCAGCTCACGTCGCGGTCTTCCAGCGCGCGCTCCAAGACCGAGCGCGTGACGGTGGCGGCTGCTCTCAGCACAGCACGAAGATCCTCGCGCTCGCCGCTCATGCGCTCGCTCCTTCGGTGTTTTGGCGTGGGCCGTCCGCAGCACGGACGGACAAGCGCCCCAGGCGTTCACGCCGCGCAAGCACGTGCGACAGGAGCGCGGGCTGCAAGAAGCCGGTCTTGCGCAGGAAGGCGTCGTAAATGGGCAAGCGTGGCTCCAGGTCGAAACCCAGCGCACCCACCACTGCCGCCAAACCCGTAATCACCGGCCAGGGACGATCGGGATTGATGTAGTCGGGGGTCAATGGAGAAATACCGCCGAAGTCATTGATGCCGGCTTCGAGCAATAGCCGAGTGCGCGCCGGGTTCAAATTCGGCGGCGCTTGCACTGAAATTTCGCTCGGCAGGATGAGCCGGGCGAGCGCAACGGCGTGCGCCATTTCTTCGTCGCTGGTCTCCGGCATGACTGCCATGGGCGTGCCGGCGTGCGGCGTGAAGTTCTGAACGATGACCTCTTGTACGTGACCGTAGCGCTCGTGTGCGTCGCGAATGGCGA
>DATHEN010000298.1:0-2795 GCA_035318565.1 Polyangiaceae bacterium | reverse complement strand
GAAGAAGCGGCCGGTGACGAAAATGACCGCGCGCGAGTCGAGCGTGCGCGCAAACGCCACGACGTGGCCGGCGCGAGCACCCTCCGCAAGCAGGGGTAGATACATACCGGAAGCAAACAGCTCCCTCTGCCGTGCGCGGAGCTCGAGCCCTCGGGCGATCAGCCGTAGTTTGGCGCGCCCATCCGGTGCTAGCGGGTCGAACGGACGCGGGACCGAGCTGTCGTCTTGCGATGCCCTCGCCAGAAGCGCGCGGCGTTTATCGAAGTCGACGGGCCTGCGGTTGTCCGGATCGACCAGGCTCAGGTCCCAGAGCTCGCTGCCCTGATAGAAGTCCGGTACCCCCGGGCAGCCCAACTTGAGTAGAGTTTGGGCGAGCGCACCCAAGCGCCCGGCGCGCACGATCGGCTCGGTGAAGCGGCTGAATTCCTGCAAAAACTCGCGATTTTGTTGGTGATCGAGTGCCGCCGCGATGAACTCGGAGAGCCCTTTCTCGTATGTTTCGTTGGGCTCGGTCCAGCTGGTGGTGAGCTTGGCTTCGCGTGCCGCCTTCAACGTGTACGCCGCGATGCGCTCCTGGAGATCCGCGGACAAGGCGTCGATTCCGTCCGGCCAGACCCCGAGTAGCGTCTGGTAGAAGAGGTACTCGTCATTGGGGCTCGGGATGAGCAGCGGCCCGGACCCCTTCTTGTGCCGCTGGTTCAGCTCGCGAAAGCGGGCCAGTGCGTTCGACCATGTTTCATGTATTTCGCTCAGCACTGCGATACGAGCGCGTACGTCTTCACTTCGTTTCGTGTCGTGAGTGGAGGTAGCGGTCAGCGCGTGAGGCCAGCGCTCGGCACGCTGCTGATTCGCCCGGTGGAACTCCGAGAGCTCGGTTCCGGATGCTCCGGGCTCCCCACCCACCTCGTTTTGACAGGTGAGAGGGACGTACCGGTAGTGCGCGGTGTCCTCCACGCCCTTGGCTGCTGCGGGTCCCGTGAGTTGCTGAAAGCGCAGCAGAGTTTCGCGGCAGGCGATACGGCTCGCGTCATCGGCCAGCGGAGCCGGGGCGAGCAACAGCGTGTTCTCGATTAGCTGAAAGAGGTCGGGCGAGAGCCCGGGGGCCCGCTCGCGTGCCTCCTGCACGGTTCGCGTGATGATGGCGCGGTCCTCCGCGCGCACCTCGCTGTCCTTGGCGGAGAAGTACGTGCGGTACACCGGGAAGCAGGCCACCACCTCGAGCAACGCCTCGGAGACCTGCGCTCGTGAAAGCGCGGACACGCGGCCCACCGACTCGCCGATCGCCCAAATCTGAGCCGCGATTCGCGCGAGCTCCACGGAGAAGCGTTCCCGTAAAACCTGTTTCTTGCTTTCGTACGCCACGCTCGCAAACCCCTCGGTTTGCTGCGTAAAGGTGCGGTAAGTCCGTTCGATGGCAGCTGCCCCTGTCGGGTCGATGAGAAGCCCGCCGATGAGATTCAGCTGCTCGTAGCCGGTGGTTCCCTGGACGGGCCACTCGGGGCGCAACACCTCGCCATGGCAGAGGATTTTTTCGACCACTACGTAAGGTTGCCCAGCTTGGCCGCTCCCGGAGGAAAGCGGCGCCCGTGCGAGTGCGCGAGCCGTGGCCTGCTGCAGCGCGTGCAGGTACGCGGAGGGTTCGCGCAGGCCGTCCGGATGATCCACACGCACGCCAGACACCCAACCGCGCGAGAGCCACTCGAACAACGTGGCGTGGACGCTCTCGAAGACGACCGGGTCTTCGACGCGCAGCCCAATCAACTCGTTGATCTCGAAGAACCGCCGGTAGTTGAGCGCCCGGCGCGCTGACCAGCGCATCAGGCGATACGCCTGGCCCTCGAGCACGGCTGAGCCGCGTTCCGGGTCCAGTGGGCCGGGTGGGTGATTGCGGAGCTCGATCGGCAGCCGCAGCGGAAAGCGGTTGTCGAAATAGCGCAGCCAGTAGCGGTCTCGGTCGCGCTCCACGCTGAGCTCGCGTGCCTCGAGTACCTCGCTCACGTCGCTGCCGAGCACCGGCAAGAGGACCTTTCCGTCGCCTGCCGTCCAATCGATATCGAAGAAACGCGCGTAGGGGGAGCTGGGGCCATGCTCGAGCACATCGACCCACCAGCTATTGGTGTCGTGCGTTCCCATGTGATTGGGAACGATGTCGAGTAAGAGCCCGAGCCCGTGCTCGTGCAGGCGCGTCACCAGGAGTTCCAAGTCTCGCTCGCTGCCCAGCTCTGGATCGATGCGCGTCGGATCGACGACGTCGTAGCCGTGCTCGCTGCCGGGGCGCGACATGAACAGCGGCGAGCAATAGAGCCAGTCGATTCCGAGCTCGGCCAGGTAGGGCACGATGCCGAGCGCATCGCGCAGGGTGAAGGCTGCGTGCAGCTGAATGCGGTACGTGGAACCCGGAATCAATCCCGATCGTGTGGCTCGAGGCCCTTCGGTCCGACCGCCGGCGACTCGAGCTCCTTTGGCGGTTTCAGGAGCGAGGCCACCACCGCTGCTGCCAGCACCGAGAAGATCACGCCCAGCGAGACGAAGTTCGAAATCTTGTACAGATCCTGGAACACCATCTTTGCCCCCACGAACGTCAAGATTACGGCGAGGCCCAGATCGAGGTAATGAAACCGGCTCATCATGCCGGCGAGCATGAAATAGAGGGCGCGCAGGCCGAGAATCGCGAAGATGTTCGATGTGTACACAATGTACACGTCACTGCTTATGGCAAGGACCGCCGGCACCGAATCGACTGCGAACAAGACGTCCGTAAACTCGATCACGATGAGTACCAAAAAGAGCGGTGT
>DATHEN010000297.1:0-13410 GCA_035318565.1 Polyangiaceae bacterium | reverse complement strand
GCTTGACCGGTGTGGTTCCGGGTCACGCCGCGCTGGGGCACGAGCAGGCTGGCCGGAAGTGTGCCTTCGTCGATGCGCGCGCGCACGAACATACCCGGCAAGAGCTCGCGCTTTGGATTCGGAAACAGCGCGCGGAGCGTGATGGAGCCGGTGGTGGGGTCGACCGTCACGTCGGTGAACTGCATCGTGCCCGCTTCGCCATACTCGCGGCCGTCTTCGAGCAAGACCTTGACCTGGGTCTGCCCGTCTTTCTGCAGCTTGCCGCTTTCGATTTGCCGGCGCAGCCGCAGTGCTTCGGCGCTCGACCACGTCAGGTCGACGTACATCGGATCGAGCTGCTGGATGGTGGCCAGGAGCGTGGCGCTGGACTGCTGCACGTAGGCGCCCTCGGTGACTTCGGCTCGACCGATGCGACCCGAGAGCGGAGCGATGACGTTCGTGTACTGGAGATTGATGCGCGCCGTCTTCTCGGCGGCGCGTCCCGCCGCCACGTCTGCCTCGGCGCCTTTGGACGCGGCCACGGCGTCGTCGTACTCCTGCTGACTGACCGCGTGATCGCGGATCAATTTGCCGTAGCGCTCGGCCTTGAGCCGTGCCGCCGTGACAGTGGCTTCCGCGCGCATCACGCTCGCCCGCGCGCTCTCGAACGATGCCTGGTAGGGCGCCGGATCGATCAGAAACAGACGTTCGCCCGCTTTCACGTCGCTGCCCTCGGTGAAAAGCCGCTTTTGCACGATGCCGTTCACGCGCGCTCGCACCTCCGCAACGCGATACGCGCTGGTGCGACCGGGAAGCTCCGTGGTGAGTGTGACCGGTTCAGCCTTGAGCGTGACGACGCCCACTTCCACTGGAGGTGCAGGCGCGCTGGCCACGGCTCGCTTGCTTTCGCATGCCGAGGTCAGATTTGGCAGCGCCCCGAGCCCGGCGCACCACAGGGCTAACGTAAAAAGCCGTTTCATGTGAGGGATTTGCCGGCGATCGCGGGATGGAGAACTGCCAGCACACGG
This sequence comes from Polyangiaceae bacterium, assembly GCA_035318565.1. GTDB lineage: Bacteria > Myxococcota_A > Polyangia > Polyangiales > Polyangiaceae > DATDJP01. The sequence continues at coordinate 12,403 of DATHEN010000297.1, read as the reverse complement.
GATGTAGAGTTCGCGCTGTGCGTTGTCAATACTAGACGGTTCAGTATAGTTCAGCAATGGTTCAGGCCGTGAATGAGAGCCGTTTGGTCCACTCGCCCAAACACCGAGATATTCTGGCGGCTGCGCGGCACATCTTCGGCGAGCTCGGTTTCGAGCGGGCCAGTGTGGACGGCATCGCCGCGCGCGCCGGTGTTTCCAAAGCAACGGTGTACAGCCATTTCCAGGATAAAAATGCGCTGTTCGTGGCCAGCTTCTCGCAGGAGGCCGATGACCTGCGCGCAGGTTTCCTGGCCTGCCTGAATGAGCCCACGGGGGGTGTCGCGGATGCGCTGCAGAACATCGGCGAAAAATTGATGCAAGTAGCGCTCTCACCGAGCGTCGTGGCGTTGTATCGCCACGCGGGGGCAGAGAGCGCGCGCTTCCCCGCGATCGGCCAGCTGCTGTTCGAGCGCGGGCCGGCGCTGGTCCAGGAAACGCTGGCAGCTTATCTCGTGCGCTGGGCACAAAAAGGCGCGCTGGACATCCCGGAACCACGCGTCGCGGCGGTCCAATTCAGCCAGCTTTGCCAGGGTGATCTGTTCGTGCGCGCTCAGCTCGGGATCCTGCACTACCCGGCGGAGCGGGAGATTCGCGAGACAGTGGCGCGTGGCGTTGCTGTCTTTCTACGGGCGTTTTGCCCCACTCCTGGCTGAACCGAGCGTGGCAGAGCGCGGGCCAGGCGGCGACGGGCGCTGGCCCGGGCCGTGCATGAGCTGCCCCGATGCCGGCTACGCTTTCGCAGCCCCGCACCAGGACCTGGCTCGAGCGCGCGCCTCAACGCGTCGCTGCTGCCAGGCAGCGCTTCGCTCGGGCGTCGCAGGCTGCCACGCCGCAACAGCGCCGGCGCAGGCGTCGCATTCTCATCGCGGCGATCCTGCTCTTGCTCGCGTATCCGCTGCTCGGCACGCTCGCGCTCTGGACGGGTCTCGTCGAACGCGTGCTGCGCTCGGAGGACCTGAAAGTCGAGATCGATAATCCCGCGTACACCATCTGGCCCGGACGCATTCACATGAAGCGCGTCAAGATCATGGTCAACGGCGATACGCAGTTCACCCTCGAGGGACACAATCTCGTTTTGGACGCGCGCGTGTTTCCACTGTTCAAACGCACGTTGCACGTTACGGAGTTGGCCGCACAGGGCGTGCGCTACCGGATGCGCGTGCAGGTCGATAGCGCTCAGGGCATCGAAGAACGCCTGGCCGCGTATCCGCCGCTGAAGGAGCTGCCCGGGGTGAACGTGATCCGCCAGGATACCGCCGCGAAAACCGAAGAGCGCGAAGGCTCCTGGACGGTGCGAGTGGACGGTCTCGACATTAGCGTCGGTGAGCTGTGGTTCATGGAGTATCGCTACCTGGGTGACGGCACGCTGAAAGGCGGCTTTCTGGTCGGCCCGAACCGCATGTCCGTATCGACTGCCGTGCAGGATCTCGGACCGGGACAGCTGCGGTTCGGTGAAAAACAAGTCATCGCCTAGAAGTTCGGCGGAAGAATCTCCGCCCAGATCCCGGAGGTGAACCCGGAAGCCCACGCTGACACGAGCTTCCTCGAATTCGTGACGTCACGCATTGCGCTCCAGGGAGACATCGTGAGCTTGCGTCACGTGGGTGCGTACCTGGACGGCATTCGCGTCGCGGAAGGCAAGGGTCACTTTCGCACCGACCTGCGGCTCGAGAAGGGCCGGCTCGGTAAAGAGAGCCACATCGACTACGCGACCGAAGACGTGCGCGTGACGGGCCAGGGCTTCGGCGTGAAGACCGACTGGCAGATCGAAGCCAATGTGCGAGAAGCCGAGGCGACGGGCGCGCAGCGCGGCCCGGTAGCGCAGGTGCGCGCTGCGAAACCGGCTCGCGGCCCGAAGGACCGCGCCGCGAAAGCCGCTGGCGATGGCCCGAACGAGCGACAGGCGGACGACAGCCGGCGCGCCCAACACAAGGGCGAAGACGAGGGCGAGCACGAGCTGCCGCGCATTCGCTCTCAATCCAAGGTCACGTACGTATCGCTGGTGCACCCCGGGGATGACTCGGGGCGACAATTCACGATTCAGATCCAAGGTCACGACGAGCAAGCGGTGCTGCGCTCGACGCAGCTCGGCGGGAACATGGACGTGAAGACGGCGTACGTTCACATGCCCAAGATCGTGACCAACGACTTCGACGATCTCGGTGCCGTGCTCGGGTCCGATGCGCCCGTGAAAGCCAGCCGCGGCACGGCGCGAGCTTCCGTGACCTTGAACATGAACGAGCAGAAGGTGCTGACCGGTCCGGTCAGCTTCGATCTCGACGACGCACTGTTCGAGGTGGCCGGAGTGCGGCTCGGTGGCGAGGCGCAGGCGCGCGCGCGGCTGCAGTATGCGATCGAGCAAGAGCACGCACAGCTCGACAACGTGACCTTCCACTTGCGCGACGTACTCATGCACGTCGGCGACGAGCACGTGGAAAATTGGTGGATCAATCTATCGAGCCCGCGTCTCGAGGCCTGGCAAAAGCCCGCGCTGCGTTATCAGGGCTCGATCGCGATTCTGGCGAAAGACGCAGAACCGGTGCTGGAAGCGCTGGCCGAAAAAGACAAGCTCAACGACCTGATCGCGAAGTTTACGAGTCTCGACGACCTGCGCGCGAGCGTGACCGTGCGCGGCGCCAAGGAAGAGACGGACGTCATGATTCGATCGATGGAGAGTGACGTCTGGGACGTTGCGGGTCGCGTTTACTCCAAGGGCGACAAAAGCCGCGCCGCGCTGGTGATCGGTGGCAAGGCCGTGTCGATCGGCATCGCGACCGACGGCAAGAACACCGAGATCAAACCGTTTGCGGGCGCGGACTGGTTGAACGCCCAGTTGCGCGCTTTCCCCAAGCCCGTCGAGCAGGTCGCCGCGCCGAAGCCCTGAGTCACGCCCACGAGCACGCCTCTGCGGGCCACTCCGGAAGCAGGGCGCTGATCAGGTCGAAACTCTGGCGTTCGAGCTCGGGCTCTCGCCGCTGAAAGGCCAGCGCTTTGCCGTCGCTGTTCGGCGAGGGGGCGCGGTCTTCCTGGGAGCGACTAGCGGCGGCTTGGAACAGCGACTTCATTGGAGTGACTCCTTCGGGCCCGCAGCAGCGGGTACGAGAGTCACTATGCAGTCCCGAAATGACAGCCTTATGTCAGGTATTAGAAGGCGCCAAAGCGCCCGCATTTAGCCGAATGATTTCAGCTGAATGCGATTACTCTGCAGCGCTGCGCTCGAGCACGGCCCGCACGCTGGGGTCCTGCTCGGATTGGAGCAGGTGACTGCTCAGCTCCGGGCCGAGCGCATTGCCGAACGAGAGCGCGTTGGCCGCTGCCAGACGCACTACCGGCAAAAAGAACCCGTGCTCGTTCAGCACGATTGGCAGCAGGTGCTGTTGCGCGTCCCGGCCCAAGAGCTCCGAGATGCTGGCAATGGCAGCAATGCTGACTTCGGCGTCCACGTCGCGCAGGGCGGCCAGCACGGGCTCGAGCTCGCTCTTCGGCAGCCGGCGCGCCAGGTTGCTGAGCGCCGCCACCCGGGTGACCGGGCTGTAGAAGCCGACGCGATTCGCGAGTACATCGAGTAGAGCGCGTAACGCTCGTCGATCCTGCTGCGCGCTCAGCGCGTCGACGACCGCGACGGCTACCTCTGCGCTGGGGTCCTTGAGTGCGTCCAAAAGGGCCGAAACTACTCGTTCGTGCTCGAACGCTGCGAGCTGGTTGGCGGCGAGAACGCGCTCTTGCCACGAGTCCGAGCTGCGCAAGAGTGTCAGGGCCTCTTCGATCTCGGCCGGAATACTGACGGGCCCCGGCGGGGCGCTGGCAGCTGCACGCACCGGCGGCGAAGAAGGAGCACCCACGGGCGACTGCGCGCTACTCAGACCCGGGTCGAGCAGCACGTCCAGCGTGGGCCAACGCGCGAGTACCCGGCGCCACGCCTGCGCGCCGAAGCGCTGCGCTTGCCCGGCAAAGTCTTGGGCGGGCGCCTTCCAACGCTCGCGCGCGCGCTCGAGCAAGTACACGACCTGACGCACGATGAATTGCGCGAGGGTTTTGCGAGAGGACCAGAGGACGGGGAGTTTATTATCCACAGGGACTTGCCGCGCGCCAATGGTGCGCTGAACGGAGCTACCGCCGACGCTGAAGGCCGTCAATGCCGCGGTCACGCGCCGCGGGCGTGACGCGCGTGCGTGAGATCACGCCGCGACCACGAAATCGCGCGCTTCGCGCAAGCCGAGCGCACGCAGCGCTTCGCGAATCTGGCTGCGGGCGACGAACCCCGCGACCGACGCCACGATCGGCCGCGGCGGCAGTGTGCCCAATGTTTCGGGATGGATCACCGGCGCGCCCGCGATGCGCTGTCCGATGCGGCCCTGGTGCAGCTCGACGATGTGCGAGGGACGTTTGCCCTGGGATGCGAGGGCGCGAGCCAGTGCCTTGCCGGTGTCACCGTAGCCCCAGAGCACGTAGTCGTTTCGGTCTGCGAGCAGCGTGCGCGCGAGGTAATCGGCTTTGCACTCCGTGAAACGCTCGGGCGCATAGCGCGCATCCGTGCGTGAGAGCCGGCTCGGCCCATCACGCCAGAGCAGCAGCCGGCGGGGAACCACGGCGAGCCGTTCACCAGCTGCCAGTAGACGCAAGATCAGCTCGTAGTCTTCGGGTCCCGGCGTATCCCGGTAGCCGAAGCGCAGCAGCACCTCGCGCCGCATGCACCAGGTGGGATGCGCCAGAGGACATTCGACGCAGGCTTCGCGCCGCACGTCTTCTGCGTCATGGATGGAGTTGAGCCAGCTCTCGTAGGCGCGCAGACCACAGCTGAGCTCGGAGCGCGGAAACAGCCGCACGTGACAGCCCACGCCGGCGAGATCGGCTCGGCGTTCGAGGGCGCGCCGTTGCAGAGCGAGGCGCTCGTGGTGCATCAAATCGTCCGCGTCGAAGCGCACGACGTAACGTCCGCTGCTCTCAGCGAGACCCTGATTCAGCGCAGGCACGATACCGAGCGCGGCTTGCCTCAGAACACGAAAGCGCGGATCGCTGTGCGCGAAGGCTTCGGCAATGCGCGGCGATGCGTCGCGCGAGCCGTCGTCCACGATCCAGCACTCCCAAGCGCGTTCGCTTTGACGGACCACGCTGTAAAGCGCGCTCGGCAACGTGCGCTCGGCGTCCCGCACGGGAATCAGGATGGAAAACAGCGGAGAATTCTGCAACCCGCTTCGCTCTATCAGATTTTCTGCAGTTTGGCGGGCTCTCGGCCTGGAGTATGGTGGCAAGCGCCGTGCACGGATGCGAACGACTCTCCGCGCTCGAGGCCACCTGGTTGGCGCTCGACGACGAACGTCACACCCAGCACGTCGTGCTGATGGCGGTCTTCGAACGACGCGCTTGGGGCGAGCCCGAGCTCCGCGCCCACGCGCGCAAGAGCCTTGCGGCGTGGACGCGCGCGCGCCGGCGCTTGGCCGCCGTGCCCGGCGTGCACCACCCGGTGTTGGTCGACTTTCCCGAGTTCGACTTCGACTCGCATTTGCATTTCGTGCGCCTCGCCGCGCAAGGCAAGCCGGCGCTGCAGGAGCTCGTCGCGCGAGTGTACGCCGAGCCTCTGGAGCGTTCGCGCGCGCTCTGGGAGCAGTGGTACGTCACGGGCTCGCACCCCGAACGGCTGGTGCTGCTCACGAAGGCGCATGCCTGCTTGTTCGACGGGCGCGGCCACCTGCCCGGATTCACCGAGCTCCTGCGTGGAGCACCGGACGCGCGAACGAGCCAGAGTCCCGCGCACCTGCAGGTTCCGCCGCAGGCGCGCCAACTCTTGACTCAGGAGTGGCAGCACTATCTCGGGTCGCTCGCAGCCCTGGGCCGTGAACTGGGGCAGGCGCCTTGGCGAACGGCCAGAGCGCTCGTATCGGGTGTGAGCCAGTTGTGGCAAGGCGCGCTGGCCGGTGAGAAGCGCAGCAGCGAGCTTTCGGGCGAGGTGTGCGTGGACTGGCTCGCGCTCCGAACCAGTCAGGCGTTCGCTCGTGTGGCGGCGCGCCCTTACGCATCCGAGCACGAGCTCGTGCTCGATGTGGTGATGCGCGCCCTGCAGGACGTGAAGGGCACGCCGGCGCGCGCGCTGAGTGCGCGGTTGGGTGACGGCAACGGTCGAGCGCAGCGTCCGGAGCTGCGCGTACTGCCGAGCAACGGCGCCGGCGCTCCGGGACCGAGGGCAGGGCAGAATGCGTTCGCCGCCGCCGAGAGCGTCGCCAATCTGACCTTCGTGAACCTCGCGACCTGGGCGGCGCACGTGGCGCGCAGGCGCCGCGCGTTCGACGTGCTGGTCTGTGAGGTGCCCGCGCCTGCGGCCCCGGCGTACCTGCTCGACGCGCGCCTGCTGGAGTTCTATGCGCTGCTGCCGCGCTGCATGAACAACCCAGCAACGCTCGCGCACACGCAATTCTCCGAGCAGCTGTGCTTCGGCTTCGCCGGCACGCGCGGTGTTGGGCCGAGCGCGCAAGATGTCCTCGGCGAGCTGATCCGAGAGTAAGACCCATGCCCTACATTCCTGCCGAGCACCGTGCCGAATTGGACGCCCTGATCGAGCCGCTGGCGAAAAAGCTCGCCGCTCGCGCCGCCCTTTCCGAGGGAGACGCCGCGTACGCGGGACTCTTGAACTACGCGATCACGCAGCTGGCTTTGACGGTGCTGCGCGAGCGCTTCGGAACGCTGCGTTATTGGATGATCGCCACCACGAGCGGTGTCTTCCACAACGTGGCGGATGAGTTCTACCGGCGCGTGGCCCACGTGTACGAGGACGAACAACGCGAAAAACAGGGCGATTTACCGCTTTTTGCCGAGCTTCTGAAGCGCGGCAAGGCCGGTCCCTAGTGTGGTGAATCAGAGAATCGCATCCGCTCTGCGCTACCAGGTCAGAACGTGAACTCGGTGGTGAGTACCGTGGGCAGCGCGCGCGGCGAGAGCGCGGCCACGTTGCCGGATTCGCGATCGGGCTTCGACTGGAAGCTCTTGTAGTAGACGAGCGTCGGTAGCAGATAGCCGACGGAAAACCCGAGCAGATGGCCGACCAGCACGTCGGAGTTCCAATGCTTGTCGGCCACCATGCGCAGCGCACCGGTGGTGAACATCCCCGCCAGGGCCGCGGCACACGTCAGCCGGTCGTAATTGGCGCCGCCGTACAGCGGCACGTGCGTGTGGTGCGCGCAGATCAGGCCGGCGCTGGTCGCCGTGACCGCGGAGTGTCCGCTGTAAAAGGAGCGGAAGCGATCGGCGTTCTCGCAGTCGTCACTGTAGTCCGCTTCTCTGGTGCACGCGAACGCATACGGGCGCTGGCGCGCGAAGATACGTTTGCTCAGGTGATTGAGCGTCACCGTAATCGCGTAGGACTGCGTGCTGATCACGAACAGCTGCCAGGCCACGTCCGGGTTCTGATCCTCGACTCCGGCGACGAGCATGGGATCGATCAAGAGCGGCGGCAGATACGACAGCGCCGCCAGCGCGTCGCTGACCGCGCCCGCCGTGTTCCGGCCCTGGCGAGTGCGCGCTCGCAGCGCGCGGCGCGTGGAGCGGTCGAGGAAGACGGGGCGGGTCCAGAGCGCGTCCTCGAGCGGCGGCAAAAACCAGGTGGCCATGAAGGTCGCGAACAGGCTGCTCGTGATCGCGTACTCCACGCCGTTCACGCGCCGCCAATCGGAGTGCCAGCTCAGGCGATGGGCGCTTTCGGTCTGGGCCACTGCGCTGGGCGACCCGAGCCACAGCACGGCGAACACGGCCAGGGAAAACGACAGGCACAAGCAAGGTCGGGGCACGGCCTCCCGCATGGCTCGCCATCCTAATCACTCGTTGTTACGTTCACACGCCGATGCGTTCGGCTTTGGTCTTCCTCGCTGGTTTGACGTACGCGCCCGCCTTGGCGGCCCAAACGGACGCCCGGGGCGCGCCTGTGCCCGTCCAGGAGGAAGCGGATCCGGGGGCGGCAGAGAGCGGGGAGGAGCCGGATGTTTCCGAGACCGAGCCAGCTGCAAAACCGGATTGCCCGGAGCCCGAGCCGAGCGCAGAAGACACTGTCGCGCGCGATCCGCTGGAGGGGCCGCGGCGCGGCACGTTGGAGAAGGACGTCGTGCTCGATGCCCGGGGATTCGCGATCGCGCTGCGCGTGGGCTGGGGCATCCCGCAGGGCGAGCAGCAAACTGGTGTGGACGCGGCGGATCGTTCGCTCGGCATGCTGCCGGTGTGGCTCGACCTGGGCTACCGCGTCACCACCCACCTGCTCGTCGGAGTGTACGCACACTACGCCTTTGCGTTCGTGAATGCCTGCCCCGCGGGTGCGGACTGCAATGCGAGTGACGTGCGCTTCGGTCTCCAGGCGCAGTGGCATTTCGGAGCCCGGCAGAGCATCGATCACTGGGTCGGCATCGGCACGGGTTTCGAAATCTACGAAGAGGAGGTCGAGGGCGTCACTCGGCGCTTCACGGGTTTCGAATACGTGAACCTGCAGCTCGGTGAAGACTTTTCGCTCGGACATCGCCTCGGGCTCGGCCCGTTCGTCAGCGTGTCATTGGGCGAATTCAGGCATCTCGAACAAAGCATGGGGCGTCGCCGGCTGAGTGACGAAGAGATCCCGGCATCCGCGTTGCATCTCTGGGCCGTGCTGGGCTTGCGTTTGAGCTTCGGTGCTTGATTTAGTGAAATTTTGTACTCTGCTTGTGCCTAAAAATCGACGTGCAGGGTCTCGCTCGCTGCGAGAGGTGATTAAGCTTGGCGCCTCCTCACACCGCGCGTTGCGACGCGGGCATTCGAAAGGGATACGTCATGGCTCGAATTTCACTAGCTCGATTGGCAGTTGTCGGTCTTGCAGTGGGGGCAGGCGCGTTCGTGGACTGCGTGCCGGCAGGCTTCACGCAGGAGACGGTCGCCAGCGGAATCACCAACCCGACGGCCATGCAGTTCGCTCCGGACGGTCGCTTGTTCGTGTGCCAGCAAAACGGCAATCTGCGCGTCATCAAGAACGGGCAACTCTTGGCTACGCCGTTTCTCACGGTGCCGGTCAGCTCCGTGGGCGAGCGCGGGCTCCTCGGTGTGACGTTCGACCCGAACTTTGCGTCCAACCGCTTCGTGTACGTCTATTACACGGCGACCACGCCCGCGATTCACAATCGCGTCAGTCGCTTCACGGCGAACGGCGACGTTGCAGCAGCAGGCAGTGAGACCATCTTGCTGGATCTGAACAACCTGAGCAGCGCCACGAACCACAACGGCGGCGCGCTTCACTTCGGAAACGACGGCAAGCTGTATATCGGCGTCGGCGAGAACGCGAACGGTGCCAACGCGCAGACGCTCAACAATCTGCTCGGCAAGATCCTGCGCATCAACTCCGACGGCTCGATCCCTACGGACAATCCCTTTTACAACACGGCCACCGGCAACAATCGCGCGATCTGGGCGCTCGGTTTGCGTAACCCGTTCACGTTCGATTTTCAGCGCACGACCGGCCGCATGTTCATCAACGACGTCGGCCAGAATACCTGGGAAGAGATCAACGACGGCATCTCCGGCTCGAACTACGGCTGGCCCACCACCGAGGGCAATACGACCGATCCGCGCTTCCGCGGCCCGGTCTTCGTCTACGGCCATAGCGGCTCTGGCATCACGGGCTGCTCGATCAACGGCGGCGTGTTCTACAACCCCTCGGTCACGCAGTTCCCGAGCTCGTACGTGGGCAAGTTCTTCTTCGCCGACTACTGCGGGAGCTGGATTCGTGTCCTGGATCCCGTCACGCGCACCGCTGCTGATTTCGCCACCCAGATCCCGACTCCGGTGGATCTCAAGGTGGGCCCGGACGGCGCGCTCTACTTCCTCGGCCGCGGTAACGGCGGAGTCGTGGGTCGCATCCGCTGGAGTACTTGATTCGCGAGAACGGAGCCTTGGCCCGGGAGCCAATCCCGGGCCGAGCATCTACCTAGCGCGCTTGTCGTCGGTTTCCGAGGTCGGCAGCGGCGGCGGCGTGGCCGAGCGGCGAACGGCGGCGGGTGGCGCCGGGACGCTGCCGCGGCGCATCGAAACGGGCGGAGGCACGGCCACCGAGTGACCCGAGACGCGCGCCTGCTCGTAGCGTTGGCGCTCTTCGAACAGCACCACCTTCATGAGCGAATCGACGTCAGCCTCGGAAATCACTGGGTCCTTAGTGTTCACGTTCGGATCGAGCAGCTCGATCAGCGCGAGCATGGCTGTGCGCAGGTGAGTTTCGTTCGGGAAGGACTCGCGGATACAGGCCTCGCGTTCTTCGTCGTTTCCGAGCGTCAAGAGGTCGGCGTACATGCTCTCGATCGACAGCAGGATTGGCAGCGAGAGGCTGGCGTGGCTCGGGGGCAGGCGGTCGAGCACGACGAGCCGCTGCGTCACGCGCCGGCGCGCTTCGTCCTCGAGGGGGCGTTCGGACTCGCGCATTCCGACTTCGCCCATCTCGATGGGCAGGGCCTTTTCGATCTCGTCCACGTCTATGTCCACGTCGAGCGTGGGACCCGCCTCTTCCTTGGCCTTGATCTTCTTGCGTTCCGGTTTGGCGGGAGGCGTCTTGCCCTGACCGCTGACCGCGGCGGCTTGCGGCGCCGCGGGCGCGGGGCCAGGCGCGGCGGCGGCCGGTGCCGGCGGGGGCTCGGCAGCGGGCGGCGAGGGCGCGGCCGTCGGCGCTTCTTCCTCAGCGGCGAATCCGGCGGGGCGGGCGACCTTGGCCAGCACGAGCCGTTGCCAGGTGTGATCGAGCGGGATCAGGCGCACGAGCTCGGTGAGCGGCACGATGTCGAGCAGGCGCCCTTCGTCGAATCCCGTGCCGCCGCGGCCGAGCTGGAGCGCGTGTTTGACGACTTTGCGGAGCTCTGCTTCCGGCAGGCGCGCCGCGATCTCGTCGAAGGAAATCGCGTCCATCACGTCCTGGAGCGAGACGAGCTTTTCCTCGAGCGCTTGCTCGAGCATGAACGTCAGGCGCTGCGCAGAGCGCCGGTGACGGCCGACGTCGCTATCGGTCGCCGTCCAGAACTCGTCTTCCACGACGAATTTCCAGAGCAGCTGAGCGTCCAGATAACGCACGCGGTCGTCGCTCGGGAAAAGCTCCAGCACCGTGCTCGGCTCGCACACGCTTTCATCGAGCGCGAGCTGCAGATCTTCGGAAGCGGCCGCCGTCGATTTGCGCTTGGCGATCTTCTCGTGAACACCGGCCGTGCCCGCCAAAATTTTCGCCCGCAAGTCGCGCGCGATGTCGAGCGCGTCCATCAAAGCTTGCGGCGGAAAGTGCCGCAAAAAATCCGCGGGTGTTCGCAGGCCCTCTTGCAGTGCGTGCACCAAGGTCTTTGCCAAGAAGCGCTCGGTTGCCGAGGGCAGCTCCGAGCTGTAGCTTGCGTTACTGAACGACTTCGCCATGGTGGGGCGCATCGTACGCTGCATGCCTCGGCCCGTCGAGTAGCGCGAGCACCCCGGAATCGTGAGGCGTTCAGCCCGGGTCGAAGGCCGTGCGGCGGCCATGTTGCCGCATGATCGCGTCGTACTCCTCGAAGGGCGTGCGCCCGGAAGACAGGCGCGGCAGAGAAATGCCCAGCACTTTCGCCGAGAGGAGCCCCGAGAGCGCGATCACGCGATCGCGTTCGGTGTACCGGCCCACACTCTTGAGGTCGTTCAAACAGCGCTTCACCGTCTCCACGATGCGCGCTTCGACGCGAGCAGGGATGTTCGGAATGGCGAAGCTCGCGCCGAGCTCTTCTGCCCAATCGGCGAGCGGCGGGTCGAAGTCCTGGTCCTCGTGACTCACGCGGCGCTGCTCGCGCTCCCGAGCGAGCGCCAGGTAGTCGTCGATCACGCGCTGGATGTCCGCCACGTTGAAGGGCTTCGGGATGAAGGCGATCGACAGCGCACGCGTCTGTCGCTCGAGCTTCAGATCGTTTTCACCCGTGACGAGCGCGATGGTCATGTCCGGGTTGTTCCGGCGCAGATACTGGCCCAAGACGAGGCCTTCCATACCGGGCAAGCGCTGGTCGATGAACGCGACCTGAAAGGTCCAGAACGGCAAGAGCTCGAGCCCCTCTTCCGCGGACGCCACCGGAACCGCCTGGTGCCCGCCGCGGCTGATGATATCGACCAAGAGCCCGCGCAAGGATTCGTCGTCATCGATGACCAGGATGTTGAGCTGCTCGGTCAAGACGCCCACCTCCAGAAGAGCTCTGCAGTATCGTCCCGCAACGCGGCGCTGTCAGCCGGAAATGGACGCGCGCGGCTTGGCTAAGGGGCTTTCACTCTTATACTTCCGCGATGACGTCCAAGAGCTCCGCGCTCGCCGCCTTTCAGGGGCCGGTGCGCACGTGGTTCGAGGAGTCGTTTCAGGGGCCCACGCCGGCGCAGATCGAGG
>DATHEN010000296.1:0-5162 GCA_035318565.1 Polyangiaceae bacterium | reverse complement strand
CCGCCATGAAAGGCGCGTACTGGCAGCCAAGCCGCAATCACTGTCGCGCCGCCCAGACAGCCCATGATCGCTTTTATAACGGCACGGAGACGGGTTTCCGTTGTTGCTCCGAGCCGCTGCGCTGATCGGACTTTCGCCTTCGCGCGACGGGAACGACAGCAGTACTGAGTGATGAGCGCAGATCCGATCGGCATCCTCGGAAAGATCGTCTCCGAGAAGTATCGCATCGAACGCTTCGTGGCCGAGGGCGGCTTCTCGGTCGTGTACCGCGCGCTGCACGTGATCTGGAATCGCCCGGTCGCGATCAAGTTCTTCTCCGCGCTGTCGCTCACGGCGGGCCATCAACGCCAGGAGCTCGAGCGCGCGTTCATCAACGAGGGCGCGCTCCTCACCGAGCTCAGCAGCCAAACCACGGCCATCGTCCAGGCGCGCGACGTCGGGTCGATCACCATGGCCAACAAGCAGTGGCTGCCCTATCTGGTGCTCGAATGGGTCGACGGGGCAGCGCTGGACTTGATCCTGGAAGACGAACAAGCCCGTCGGGATGCGCCCTGGTCGCTCGAACAAGTTCAGCGTTTTCTCGGGCGTATCGCGCGCGCGGTGGCCATCGTTCACCGGCACGGGGTGGCTCACCGCGATCTGAAGCCGGGTAACATCCTGGTGGTGGGCGGCAACCCACGGCACGACGACGTGAGCGTCAAGATTCTCGATTTCGGTGTGGCCAAGCTGATGCTCGACCATGCCGGGTTCCAGGCGGCACTGACGGCCACGGGGCGCACCTTCACGGCATTCACCCCGCACTACGGCGCGCCGGAACAATTCAGCCAGCGTTTCGGCGCTACGGGACCGTGGACGGACGTCTACGCGCTCGCGCTGATAGCCGTGGAAATGTTGTGCGGGCGCCCCGCGCTGGACGGTCGAGACGTGGCCGAGCTGTCGGCACAGAGCACGGATGCTACGCGCCGGCCCACTCCCCGCATCTTCGGCGTCAGCGTGCCGAACGCGCTGGAACAGGTGCTGCAGAAGGCGCTCGCGCTGAAACCTCAGGATCGCTACACGGATGCCGGACACTTTTGGACGGCGTTCGAGAGCGCATCCGGCCTGCAAAAACCCGATTCGGTGCCGCCCAGCGCTCCTCCCGCAGCCGTGGAATCCTCGGCGCCACCCCCATCCAAGCCCGCGAGCCGCCTCGGTGGCGTGCTCGGCGTCGCTTTGCTGGCCGCGGTTTGTGTCACCGGCGGCGTGCTGTGGGGGCTGCGAGACGCGAAGCGCAACGCGCAGTTCATTGCCGCGGCGCCCGCGTCCATCAGCCAGGGTGCCGCCGCCATACCCATGGAAGCCGCGGCCCCGAGTTGTCCCAAGGGCATGCTCTACGTCGAAGCGGGCTTGTTCTTCGCGGGTACGGATCGCACGGGCACTCCCAAAAATCAGCGCCCGGCGCATCAAATCCGGCTGCGCGCGTTTTGCATCCACGAGCACGAAGTCACGCTGGCCGATTTCGAAGCCTGCACGAACGCCGGACATTGCCGGGAAGCGCCGCTGGAAGTGCACTGGCCGGGGATCATCGGGCGAGATCGGTTGATCTTCGGCAACGTGTGCAACGCGCGCTACGCCGACCGGCGCGATCATCCCATGAACTGCGTTTCGTGGGACACGGCGCAGGGTTACTGCGCGGCGCACCACTTTCGTTTACCGACGGAAGCCGAGTGGGAATACGTCGCCCGTGGGCCGAAGATCCAGCGCTTCACCTGGGGCGAGGACGCACCCAGCGCCAAGCTGTTGAATGCGTGCGGCACCGAGTGCTTGAAGTGGAGTCACAAGAACGACGCCGGTTACCGGCTGCTCTATCACACGAGTGATCGCTATCCGAACACAGCCCCCGTGGGCGCCTTCCCCGACGGTCGCTCGCGGTTCGGGGCCGCGGACATGGAAGGTAACGTCCGCGAATGGACGGCAGACTGGTACGGCGCTTATTCAGCCGAGCCCGTCACCGATCCCACGGGCCCCGCCCAAGGTGACCGGCGAGTGGTGCGCGGCAGCTCCTGGACAACCGGCGACGCGCGCGAGCTCGGCCACATGCAACGCAGCACCGAACCCCCGGAAGCCCGCCGCCACGACCTGGGCTTCCGCTGCGCCTCCGGCCCTGCTCGGTGACGCCCGCGCCCGGTGGCGTCTGGCCCGGTCTGATTGCGTCTCGCCCGGCCTCATTCTCTGCCTGCCAGGTTGTGACCGAACCCGAAGCGTTCCTTTGCCGCCAAGTCGCCGAAGAACGCCAAGACCTCGCCACCAGAGTTGGAGGGTTGATCTCTTGTCTTCTCTACCGTCGTTCAAACGATGCAGAGAGCTTCAGACGCTCACGTCGTTTGAGCGACGGCCACACAGCACAAAGCTCAACCCCAAGAATCTTCTGGCGAGATCTTGGCGTTCTTGGCGACTTGGCGGCTAGGGAACTCGGTGGCAAGCCAAGCAACGCAGGCGCGAACAAGCCCGCCGGGGGCCAGGCTGGGGCGAGGGCAGGAGGGCCAGGGCAGGAGCGACCGCGTCAGGGGTAGCTGCCGGGGTCGCCGAGGGTGAGGCTTTCGTCGAGGCCGAGCATGAGGTTCATGTTTTGGATGGCTTGGCCCGCGCCGCCTTTGACGAGGTTGTCGAGCGCCGCGAAGCACGACACGAGCCGCGTCTCGCGCGTGGCGGCCCCGAGCACGCAACCCACCTCGACGTAGTTCGAGCCGGCTACCGCGATCACCTCGGGTAAGCGCGAACGGGGCACGCGCACGAACGGCTCTTGGCGGTAGCTGTCTTCGAACAAGATTCGCAGATCGTCTTGGCTGAGACTCGCTGGAACGTGCACGAAGGACGTCGCGAAAATGCCGCGGCTGAGCGGCGCCGAGACGGGCACGAACGACAGCCGCAGCTCGCTCGCGCCGGCCGCCCTCAGCGTGTCCTCGATCTCCGGCACGTGTTGATGCTGCAGAGGGCGGTACGTGCGTAGATTCAAGGCGCGGGTTGGATGGTGCGTGGTCACGGAGGGCGCCACGCCGCTGCCGCTCGAACCGGTGATCGCCACCGTCTGCACCTCGCCGCCGAGTAGCCCGAGGCGCGCGAGTGGCAGCAGGCTGAGCTCGACCGTGGTTGCGAAGCAGCCCGGTGACGCGACGAAACGCGCTTGGCGAATGCGTTCGCGGTTCAGCTCGGGCAGGCCGTACACGAAGCCCTCCAGTAGCTCCGGGCGAGGGTGCGAAGCTCCGTAAAACTCGGCGTAAGCGCCGGCGCGCTTGAGCCGGAAGGCGCCGGACATGTCGATCAGCCGCACGTCGCTGTCGATCAGCGCGTCTACGGCGTCGAAGCTCGCCTGGTGCGGCAGCCCCATCAGCACGATGTCGACGCCCTCAGCGGCTTGCCGAGGCGGAAGATTCTCGAAGACGAGCTCGGTTTGCCCCTCCAGGTGCGGATGCGCGGACGCGAGCGGTTCGCCGACGTGATCCAGAGCGCAGACCCGCACGAGCTCGACGTCCGGATGTTGCAGCAAGTGCCGGACCAGCTCCGCCCCTGCGAATCCAGAGCCGCCCAGCACAGCCGCCTTGAAACGCTTCATGAGCTATTTGTAAGACGTGGCTCGCGGGCTGTCAGGTAAGCCGCGAGGCAAGCCGCTCGGCTAATCCTTTTCCTGGCCGCTCAGCCGAATCGGGATCCACAAAGTTCGCATCTTCGTGAGGTCGCCGCGGCGCGTGTAGCCGGCGAGGCCGAAGAGCACGTTCCACCAGTGGCCATCCGGCGTTTCGCCGTACGACAGCAGCGGGAACAGGTGCACTTCCCAGTCGAGGCCGTTATGTAGCTTTTTCTCGTGGTAATACACGTTGCCCACGAGCTGCGACACGTCGTTCAGGTTGCTGAAGCGCCAGAACACCGGGAAGCCCACCGTGGCGCGAGACGTGCGGGTCGCGAAGTCCCAGAAGAACGGCGCCACCACGAGGTGCGTGTCGTACCCGCTCCGGCCCGTATACAAGATCGGATGGATGTTCGTCTGCCAGCCGCGCAGATCGGTGCTGTGGTTGAAGAACGGCGTGATCCACGTGCTCTCGCTGATGCCGTAGCGCTCGAAGTGCGCCCAGAACGGTAGAAACACCTGGCTCGATTCACGCGGGCTCGTCCGTGAGTACAGAAACGGAAAGAGCAGCTCTTGCTTGAGATTGATGTCCGGATCCCGATAACTCCAATAAAATGGAGTGATCATGTCGAGCTCCGTGCGCCCGCGGTAGCGCGCATACCCCCACGTGACGAACGTGCTCTCGCCCTTGTGACCGCGCGCCTGCAAGTACAGCGGGTTCGCGAACAGCCAGGAATTTCCCTGCCAGCCGTAGTGAAAAAACGGCAGGACCGTGGTGTGTCGCTCGTTCTCGCCCCAGATGCTCCAGTACAGCGGGAGCAAGTGCAACATCTCCCGTTTCTGGGTGTGCTCCCGGTAGATTGGGCCCCAGATGTTGACGTACGAGAGATCGCGATCGTTGTAGCGGTAGTAGTGTAAGAGCGGCGGGATGACTTCGTACTTTGCGCGCTCGTTCTGACCGTAGAAGTAGAAGGGCGCGACGCCGAAGTCGATGTCTTCGGCGCTGCGTGTGTCGCAGTTCGGGCCGCCGGTCCAGCTGCAAAACATCGGACCGATCAGCTTGAAACCGCCCCGGCCGTCCGTGTTCGAGTACGTCAGCAGCGGGGGGATCAGCGTGTAACCGCCGTTCTTCCTCTTGCCGGTGAAGTAGAGCGGAGCGAGCCAGTTGTCGCGCTCACCCGGCGCGACGCGATTGACGAGCGGTCCGACGATGGTGGTGCGCGATCCGTCCGTGCGATCGTTGATGTTCCAGAACAACGGAAACAGCACGTCGTCGGCGCGCTCGGCGCTTCGGCGGTTGTAGTAGAGACCACCGAACAGCGATGCGCGGTCGCTGCGTTTCGGATCCGTGCGCGAGGGCTGGAAGCGCTCGGCCCAGAGCGGGAACACGCTGCGGAAGCGGTATTCGCCGCTCTTTTCTTCGTAATAAGGCCCGTAGAACTTGCGCGTCACCTTGCGCTCGGTGCCGATGGCGCGTTCGTCGGCGGCCGCGTCGCTGCCGATGCGCGCGCGCACGCTGCGCCGCACCTTGAGCGGCTTTTCCGGGAGCGACGGCTCG
>DATHEN010000295.1:0-11389 GCA_035318565.1 Polyangiaceae bacterium | reverse complement strand
ACCCGGCGGAAGAGCCGGTGGCACCTGCGCGAGACGGCGGAAACCTGGAGCTCGAGCCCAAGCCGCGCGCGCCGGTTGCCTCCGCCGCGGCGCCGAGCAAGCCGGCCGAATCCGGACCGCACGAATTGTTCGAACGCGGCGCCGAAGCGCGGCTGCAGGGGCGGGCGCGCGATGCAGCGAACGCATTCGACCTCATGCGGCGTCGCTATCCGCAGGATCCGCGCAGCGGCTATGCGGCGTTTCAGCTCGGGCGCATTCGGCTCGATACGCTGGGTGATCCGCGGGGTGCTGCCGAGGCGTTTCAGTTTGCACTGGCTCGTCCCGGTCCGGGTTTCTTTCTCGAAGATGCTCAGGCGCGTCTAGTGGAGGCGTGGGCGCGAGCCAAAGATGCCCGTTCATGCCGGCAAGCGCGCGCTGGTTATCTTGCGAAGTATCCGGGGGGTGCCCACTCATCCCGCGTTGTACGACAATGTGACGACCTTTGATGCGCAGCGTCCGCTACCTGACCGCGATGCTCGGGCTGTGCGCACCGGCGGCTCATGCCGAGCAGCTTTGCGCGGCGCGTTCGTTCGTGACGCTCAGCGTGGCAGCGCCATCACTCGACGCAGAGCTCGCACGCGACATCGAGCGGCATCTGAGCGCAGAGCTCGTGGCGCGCCGGCTCGCGATTTGCGGAGGCGCCGGAGCATTGGCCGCGCTGCGTGTGCGTATCGAGCGCCGCGCCGGTGAACAGGTGATCGCCCATCTCGACGTAGCGGACGCAGTGACGCGCAAACGCTTGGAACGGAGCCTCGAGCTCACGGACGTTCCGGCGGATGCGCGCGCCATGGCCGTAGCCAGCGCCACCGATGAGCTGCTGCGCGCCAGTTGGGCGGAGTTGCAAGTCGTCGACGCGCCTGCCGTGCGCGCCGCGCCGCAAGCCCGTACACAGCGCCCGTCCACGACTGCCAGGCCCAGTTTCGAGCTCGGTGCGCTGGGCGTGTTTTCCATGCTTCCCGAGCGCGCCGCGCTGGGTGGGGACTTGTTCGGCTCGCTCTGGCTCGGCTCGCACGCGTTCACGCTGCTGCGAGTAGGCGCAGCGTACGGATTCGTTCGTCATTCGCAGCACGGCTCGGCGCGTGCCGACGACCTGCACGCGGCGCTCGCGGCCGGTTTGTCACTCGTTCCTCGCGACGCACCCTTCGGCCTGGCTGCGGAGGTCAGCGCCGCGGCATTGCGCATTCACTTCGTGGCCACGCCCGCTGCGAATGCATTCGCTTCGTCCGAGTCGGCTTGGGGCGCGCTCGCTGCGCTGGGTGTTCGCAGCTGGGCGCGCGCGGGGCCGCTGCGCTTCACGCTGGGCGCCGCCGCACTTCAGGTTCTGGCGCCGATCCGCGCCACGGATGACGGGCGCACCGCCGTTGCGCTGGACGGATTGGGTGCCGAGTTGAGCGCGGGCATCGCACTGAGCATCCCAGGGCCTCCGCAATGACGCGCCGCGGAAGTCTGGTGATCGCGTACCTGATCGCGTCGCAAGCGGGCTGCGACGGCCGCGACGTGCAAGTGCTCGGCAGCTCGTCGCAGCACGACGCCGGCGACGAACGCGGCTCGTGCCCCGATCCGCCCGGCGCGGATTTCTGTCAGAGCGTTCCCCGGCTCGGGCGCGCTCAGAACGTGGACGGCCGTGCGCTCGAGTTTTGCGGATTGTCTCCCATGCTGTTCGAGGTTTCACGCGCTGCCTGGACCCGCAATCCGCCGCAGCCACTGCCGGAAATCGTCTTCTTGCGCGCGGCCTGGTCGCCGGAAGCGTTGCACGTGCACGCCCACGTCATCGATCCGAAAATCATAGTCAGTCGGAACGCGCTGCTCAGTGAGGGCGACGGCGTGGAGTTTTACGCCGCGGCCACGGATCAGCTCAGCGGTCCCACGGACGGAGCGCGCGACGGGGGCGCGCTGCAGATTATCGTCACCCCGCAAAGCGGTGGAGAGCCCGCTCGCGCTCGCATCTACTACCATCCTGAACCTGGCGTTCAATTGGAGGAGCCCCTGGATCCGGGCGCGTTCGCCAGCCGAATCGTGGATGACGGCTACGACGTGGAAGTGAAGATTCCCTGGCGTGCGTCCGTCAGCGCCGGCATGCGGGTGGGCTTCGACTTCGGGTTGAACATCACCGACAGTGACTTTGCCACGGGCCGCGAGCAACAGGCGGCCATTGGCTACCGCGACGTGACGCTGCCCACGAATTGCACGGCAGACGTGGGACCTCAGCCCTTCTGCGACAATCGCACGTGGTGCGTGCCGCTGCTGGAATAACTACGCGCGTCTTCCGAAGCGGCTCTCCAAATGAAAACGCAAGTTCATGCCTCAACTTGCAAATCCAAATCGAGAGGGCATTTTTTCCGTGCCAGACGCTCGCGCGCAGGCAATGCTCGGTCCCGCAGCGCCCATCCCTGGCGAGAAGCGGCGCAAGATTCGAGTACGTCGCTCTTCCCATGGGCCGAATTCCCGCCCACAAGCCAAGCTGAACCATGAAGCTCTACGGATTTGGTCCATCGCGTTCGATTCGCGTCGTGTGGATGCTGCAGGAGCTCGGTGTCGAGTACGAGTTCGTCAACGTCGACATGACGAAGGGCGAGCACAAGACGGCGGAATTTTTGAAGATCAATCCCGCGGGCAAGTTGCCCGTGCTCGTGGACGGCGATTTGCTTCTGACGGAGTCGGTCGCCATCAATCTGTACCTGGCCGAAAAATACCCGGAGAAGGGCTTCTTGCCGGCGGACCTCGCTGCGCGTGCCCACGTGATCAGCTGGCTGCTGTTCGCTGCCACCGAGCTCGAGCAACCACTCTGGCGCATGGCGCGGCACAGGAACCTGTATCCCAAAGAGAAGCGCATTCCGGAAGAGCTGCCGCTGGCGCGCAAGGACTTCACGGACATGGCGGCCGTGCTCGATGCGCAGCTGCAGGGCCGGCAGTTTCTCGTCGGTGACAACGTGACTGTGGCCGACTTCGTCATGGCGTACACGCTCGATTGGGCCAATGAAGTCGAGCTGCTCGAGACGTTTCCCGGTTTGCGAGCGTACATGGAGCGCATGTACGAGCGCCCGAATGCGGCGCCGCGCCTCGCCGTCGCGCTCGCCAGCGTCAGGAAGTGAGCTCGAAATAACCAGAACGTCACGGAACGGTGACGTGGCGCGGGCAGACTGCGCGCTCGATGACACCCGCCGCTGCAGTCGTTGCGCTTCCGGACGCCCTCCAGCTGTGCGCTCTGTATCGCCGCTCTCTGGTTCTGCTGGTCTCGGCGCGCGAAGCGGAAGGGCACGTAGTCGTCGAGGGCGGCGAAATCGTGCACGCGTTCTGGGGGGACTTGACGGGGGAGGACGCGGTCTACGCGATGTTGGCTTGTGGCGACGCTCACTTTCAAAGCGTGTCCGTGTCGGACGTGTATTCGTGTTCTCCGGTACGCACGATTCAGGCGACGGCTCAGCAGCTCTTGCTGGAAGGCGCGCGTCGACAAGACGAAGGCTCATT
The DNA here is from genome assembly GCA_035318565.1 of Polyangiaceae bacterium. Lineage (GTDB taxonomy): Bacteria > Myxococcota_A > Polyangia > Polyangiales > Polyangiaceae > DATDJP01. The sequence continues at coordinate 7,882 of DATHEN010000295.1, read as the reverse complement.
GCTCCGACCAGCTCGGCGATCTCATCTGGAGGCGAGTCCGAGCTCGACCTTGGCTCCATTCTCCGTGTCGCGTACCCACACGTCACGCACGTGGTCGATTCGCGCGCTCGGCGCCGCGCTTCTGGCGCTCGTCAGTTTGGCGGCGCTCTCGAACCGCGCGCCGAATACGGCAGTGGCCGTGGATGGAAGCGTCAGCGCGAGGGTCAGCGGTGAACCGCTCGACGTGAGCGCGCTGGCACCGACGGACGGACGGCCGAAGCTGCTTGCCGGCAAATCGCCGGCGCGCCCTGCGAGCCAGCTCGCGCTCTCGCCAACCATCGTGCTCCGTCTTCTCATCGAGCGTGACGGCCGTGTAAAGCAAGCCAAGGTGTACCGCTCGCGGCGCGATCTCGCCGCGTTCGAGAAGGCTGCGCTCGAAGCCGCGCGCCACTATCATTTCTCGCCGGCCGTGCGCGGCGCGGAGCCCGTGGCGGTGTGGATGAATTGGCCTGTCGTTTTCACGAGTCGTGACGCGGCTCGCGCCACGCTGCAGATCAAAGGTTCGGACACGATCGGCGGCGCGCTGGGACCGGAGTTGGCCCAGGTTTTTCGCGAAGAGACCGGCGCTGACGTGAAGTTCGAGGCTCTCGGCTCGGCTACGGCGTTCGGAGGGCTCTTCGATGGAACGGCGCTGATCGGCGCCTCTTCGCGCTCGGTGAACGCGGAAGAATTGGCAGAAGCACGGGCCCTGGGGATCGAGCTTCAAGAATACGTGATCGGCTACGATGGCGTTGCCGTCATCACGCATCCGAGCAACCCCATACGAGCGCTGAGCATGCAGCAAGTCGCCGCGCTCTTCAGCGGAGAGATCGCGGACTGGTCGGAAATCCGGGGCGGTCAGCTTCGGCGGGTCAGTGTGCTCCGGCGGCCGGCGTATTCGGGAACGCACGAATTTTTTCGAAGCCGCGTGCTGAGCCGGCCCGACGAACCGGTCAGAGACTTCTCACCCCGCGGGCGTGTTCTGGAAAAGAGCGAACAGCTCGTGCTCGCCGTGAGCGAGGATCCGGGCGCCATCGGTTACGTGGGGCTCGGTCACCTGAAGCCGGGAGTCCAAGCACTGGCTGTCGCCGAGAATGAGCGCGCTCGCCCTGTAGCGCCGAGCGCGAGCAGCGTGCGGGATGGCACGTATCCGGTGTACCGGCCGCTCTTGATGTACACGAACGGTGCGCCCTCGAGTGCCAGTGCCGCATTTCTGCGGTTCGTCCTTTCTGAGCGCGGGCAGAGCATCGTCGAGAAGCACGGATTCATCGCGAACGACGTGGAAGGCAGCGGGCCGCTTCCCGAAGACGAGCTCGCTGCGGGTGCCGGCGCGTCCAACAAAGTGCATCGCGTCCTGTTCCAGAACCGGAGCGCACGGCTCGATGCCCAGGCCGTCGGCATGCTCGATGACGTAGCCGTCGAGTTGCGACGAGGACGCTGCCGGGCCCTCATCGTCGGTAACGCCGATTTCCAGGGAAAAAGCCGGGTCAACGCCAAACTCGCCGAGCAACGAGCAGAGCTCGTGGCGGCGTACTTGCGGGACGCGGGCGTGACGCCCGATCTGCTGCAGGTGGAGGCGCTGAGTGACGCGCGCCCGCTGGCGAGCAATGCCACTCGCGCCGGCCGCGACCTGAACCGCAGGGTCGACGTGTATCTGGTCAGCCGTTGAAGGGTCGCTGGCGCCGTTGAAACTTTGTGAGACACGAGCCGTCCGCGAGGCGGCCGTTCACGTCTTTGAAATAGGAGTTCACGATTCAGGTGCGCTGAGCACTTCCATGAATGTTCCCTGAACTTCGCAAGGCACTGCTTTGCGGAGTCGGGACGTGTCGCTCCGTTCAATTCTGAAGCATCTTCTGCAGCTCTCCGCTTTCGAGCATGCGCTCGAGGTCTTTGAAGCCGCCGATCAGCGTGCCTTTCACGAAAATCATCGGAAAAGTGGGCCAGCCCGTCCACATTTTGAGCGCGGTGCGGCGGCGCCACTCACTCACGTAGCTGCCGAATTCGAGGTATTCGAACGGTACGTTGTGAGCCTTGAGCGCGGCGCGTGCCTTCTTGGGAAACACGTTCTGAGCCATGCCCACCACGACCACGTCGTTCTTGGAAATGGCGGCTTGGACTTGTTTGACGATGTCGCTGTGGTTGTTTGCGATGGTGTCGCGAACGCTGGGGTGGACTTTGGTCTCGTCGAGAATGGCACGGAGCATGGCGGCTTCCTTTCTGGCGTCCGCAGCGTGGCCCGCTCGCGGAGCATGGGTGTAGCCCGGTCCGAAGCATACGTGCTCGGCCACGTCTGGGTTTCGGGTTTTTGCGCGAAGGCGTACCCTGCGCAAGCACATGGCGAGGATCTGGCGTTCGAGGCGAGCCGCCGCGGCTCTATTTTTGGCTTCGCTTCTGGCCGGAGCTGTGTCCTGCGACGACGATAAATGCACGGGCCCGCTGTGCGATTGCTCGGATGGCCGCTGTGTGTTCAACTGCGGGGACGATTGCACGCCCGGCTGCAGCGGCGCGGACGACTGCAACGCGACGTGCGGCGAAGACTGCGCGTACACGTGCCAGAGCGGCTCGAATTGCAAGGTGGCGTGTGGCGCGCGCTGCCGCGTCCTCTGCGAAAGCACGAGCACGTGTCACACCACGTGTGGGGAAAGTTGCAACTACAGCTGTCGTAACGTGAACGACTGCGCACCGAAGGTCGGCGCCGTCAGCACGGTGTTGTGTGAGAGCGTCGGCAACTGCAACGTGACCTGCGAGGGCGCCTGCTCGGTACATTGCATCAACGTCGGCAATTGCAACGTGCATTGCGCCAGCGGTAGCCCGACGCAATGTTCGGCGGGAATCTGGAGCTGCGGCCCCTGTTGAGCTGCTGCATTGCAGCTTTGCGCTCCGTGCTTACAAAAGCGGGATGCTCAAGCGAAAGCGCAAGGATTCTCCAGCCGAACGGCTGATGCGCGAGCCGCGCCTGGCGGCGATGGCGCCGCTCATCTACGTGGCGTGGGGAGACGGCGAGCTCAGCGTCAGCGAGATGGCCGCCCTGCGCGAGCGGCTATTGGCGGCTCCGGAGCTCGGCGAGAAAGAGCAGCGCGAGCTCGGCTACTGGTTGGACTCTGCGGCACCTCCGCGCGCCGTCGAACTGGACGATTTGCTGGAGCGAATTCGCGAGTCGGCAAAAGGTCTGGAAACGCCGCAGCGCCGCTCGCTGGCGGACCTCGGCATGGAGCTCGCGCGCGGCGACAACGGTGCGCTGAGCTCTGCCCTCGCTGAAGCTCTGGGGGCTGCAGAGCAGGCGCTGGGGCTCGCCGGCAGTGACGCCGCGCAGGTGCTGTTCGATTCACCCTTTCCCGTCAGGCAGGATTTTGCGGAAGCGCCCGCCGCTTTCGAACCCGGCGCGCTCACGCAGTTTCTGGATGGCCCGCGCCGTGAAGCCTGGGAACGCGTGCGCGCCTTACTCGCGCAGGATTCGTTTCGCTACTTGGACAATCCCGGTCTCCCCGAATACCGCGCGCAGGTACTCGTTTGGTTGCGGCAGGTGGCGGCGGCCGGCTTGCCAATGGCTGCCATCCCCAAGGCGCAGGGCGGAGGCGGCGACGAACGCTCGGCGATCGCGTTCTTCGAAGCGCTCGCGCAGTTCGACCTGAGCCTCACCGTCAAGTTCGGCGTGCAGTTCGGACTCTTCGGCGGGAGTATTCTGCAGCTCGGAACCGAACGGCACCACGAGCGCTACTTGCGCGCAGCGGCCGAAACGAAGCTGCTCGGCGGATTTGCGATGAGCGAGCTCGGGCATGGTTCGGACGTGCGCCGCATCGAGACCTTGGCGCGCTATGACCGAGACAAGCAATGCTTCGTGGTGCACACGCCGTCCGAATCGGCGCGCAAGGAATGGATTGGCAACGCGGCCTGCCACGCGCAGATGTTGACGGTGTTCGCGCAGCTTGAAGTCGAGGGGGCGTTGCACGGCGTGCACGCGTTGCTCGTCCCGGTGCGCGATCAGCAGGGCAAGCTCTTGCCCGGCGTGCGCATCGAAGACTCGGGCCACAAAATGGGCCTGAACGGCGTCGATAACGGGCGAATCTGGTTCGATCACGTGGAGGTGCCGCGCGAAAATTTACTGGACCGTTACGCGTCGGTCAGCGCCGAGGGGGAGTACACGAGCCCGATCGCCAGCACGGGCAAGCGCTTTTTCACGATGGTGGGCACGCTGGTCATGGCGCGGCTCAGCGTGGCGGCCGCCGCGGTCACGGCGTCCAAGGTCGGCTTGACGATCGCCACGCGCTACGGCGCTCTGCGCCGGCAGTTCGGGCCCGAGGGCAAGCCAGAGAGCCCGCTCTTGAATTTTCTCACACACCAACTGCGTTTGATGCCGGCGCTCGCCACCACGTACGCGCTACACTTCGCGATGCGCGACTTGGCGGAGCGTTACGCCGCGCGCACCGAGGAGACGCGCCGGAAAGTGGAGGCGGACACCGCGGGCCTGAAAGCGTACGCGAGCTGGCACGCCATCGCCGCGCTCCAGCAGGCGCGGGAGTGCTGCGGCGGCATGGGATATCTGAGCGTGAATCGCATCGCAGATCTGCGCCGCGACATCGACGTGTTCGCGACGTTCGAGGGCGACAATACGATGCTAATGCAGCTCGTGGCCAAGAGCGTGCTCACCGAATTTCGGCGAGAGCTCTCGGAGCATGCGCCGTTTTCACTGCTGCGCCACGTGCGCCAGCACGTGGAGACGGCGCTCAAGGAGCGCAACCCGCTCGCGACGCGCCGCACGGGGGAGCCGCACCTGCTCGACTTCGAGTTTCAACGCGAAGCCTTCGCCTACCGCAAGCACCGCTTGACCGACTCCGTAGCGCTGAGGCTGAAACGGCGCATCGACGAGGGAATGAGCAGTGACGCCGCGGCCAACGAGGTTCAGGATCATCTGCTGAGCTTGTCCAAGGCGCACGTCGAATGCCTGGTGTTCGAGTCGTTCGCGTCCGCCGTCGAGAATTGTACGGATGAGGCGCTGCGCCCCTGGCTCGAGCGTCTGTGTCAGCTGTTCGCGCTCTCGAAATTGCTCGAAGACGCGAGCTGGTATTACGAAAGCGGCTACATGGAAGCGCGCAAAGCCCGCGCCATGCGCAAACTCGTGACCCGCCTGGCTGGCGAGCTGCGCGGACAAGCCGTGCCGCTGGTGGAAGCGTTCGGCATCCCCGCGTCGTGTCTCTCGGCGCCGATCGCGTTCCCGGGGTATCTCGAAAATCCCGCGCTGTGAGCGTACGCTACCAAACGGCAACTCCTCGATCGATGACTCGTCAGCTGCACTTACCTGGCAGGGAATTGAGAGTGCAAGGACGACGCACCAGAGTCTTCTCCACGCGGCGGCTGAAAGTACGGTCGCCGCGACGAGGAGAACACTCACATGGCAATCCGAGTCTATGGTCACCCCTGGAGCATCAATACGCGCAAAGTCTTGGCGGTGCTCGCCGAGAAAAATCAAGAAGCCGAGCTCGTGCTCGTCATGGTGCCGAAGGGCGAGCACAAGGGCGCCCAGCATGTTGCGCGGCATCCGTTCGGCAAGGTGCCCGCGCTCGAGCATGACGGCTTTTTGCTCTACGAAACCCGCGCCATCAATCACTACCTGAATCGCGTGCTACCAGGCGCAGCGCTGGTCCCCGAGGACGCGCGCGCTGCAGCGCGAGTCGAGCAATGGCTGGGCGTGGCAGAATCGTATTTCATCCCGCACGTACACCCGCTGCTCGTCGAGAGCCTTTTTCGGCGATTTCTGGGTGGCGAGCAGAACGCAGCGGTGATCGAAGCCGGACGTAAGGGTATGGCAGCGGCGCTCGACGCGGCCGACCAGCGCCTCGGCTCGAGCCCGTATCTTGCCGGCGAAGCGTTTTCACTGGCCGACATCCACTGGATGCCCTACCTCGAATACCTGGTCCGCACGGGTGAGCCGCAGCACATCTCCGGGCGAAAACACCTCGCGGAATGGTGGAATCGCGTGGGTGAGCGGCCGTCCTGGCAGCGTGTCGCGCGAAGTGGTCCACAGGCGTACGAGCGCGGAATGACGGCCGCCGTCATCGAGAAGCTGTATCGGCGCTGAAGAAGCCGAACACTTACCTGGCAGGTCATTGTTCGAGGGCGGACCTCGTGAATAATGCAGCTCATGACCCTGCTCGAGGCGGCCACTGCACCAGCGACCACAGTCGGATCACTGCTTCAGTATTGGCGTAAGGCACGGCACATGAGTCAGCTCGCGCTGGCGAACGAAGCGGAGGTGTCGGCGCGGCACATTTGCTTCATGGAAACCGGTCGCGCCAAGCCCAGCCGCGAGATGATCGTGCTGCTCGCCAAGGTGCTGGACGTGCCTTTCCGGGAAAGAAATGATCTGCTGCTCGCGGCGGGTTTTGCACCGATGTACAAAGAAACGCGCCTGGATGCCGCCGAGCTCGAGCCGGTGCACACCGCGCTTCAAGCGATATTGCGCCAGCAGGAACCGTTCCCAGCGGTGGTGATGAACCGCCGCTGGGACATCCTGGCGACGAACGCCGCCGCTCAGCGCTTTTTCGGTTTTCTACTCGGCGGCTCGGCGGCAGCGGCGCCCGCCAACGTGCTCCACATGATGTTCGACCCAAACGCCGTGCGCCCTTACGTCACGAACTGGGAAGAAGTGGCAGAAGGGCTGGTGCGCCGAGTACAGCGCGAGGCCGTGGGCGGCGTGAAGGACGCCGCCACCGAAGACTTGCTGCGCAAGGTGCTGACCTATCCCGGAGTTCCCGCGCGCTGGAGCAAGCCAAACCTCGAAATGCCGCTTGTCCCCGTGATTCCGGTGCGCTTCAGCAAGGCCGGTAGAGCCTTCAATTTCTTCTCGGCAGTCACCACGCTCGGGACTCCGCAGGACATCACTCTGCAGGAGGTGCGCATCGAGTGTTTCTTTCCGGCCGACAAGAGCACGGAAAGTGCCGCGCGCGAGCTGGCCGCGGCGGCGCCAGTTTGAGCAGCGCTCAGAGCAGACCGAGCAGCGCTGTTGCAAAGCGTTGCCCGGCGACGGCCTGTGATGCGTCGTTCAAGTGCAGGCCATCGCGCGTGGTCAAGTCCTTGGTGACGATCATCGCAGACCGGGAAAGCTGGCTCGTGGCGGTCGCCTGCGCGTCTTGCATCATGCGCCAGTAGGTTTGCGCCTGCGGGTCGGTGGAGTTGGTGCTGGCGATCTGGGCGTGCACGGCGGGGATGTCTCCGAACTCGTCGCGGATGAAGTCCACGACTTGCCGGTAGCGATTGGGCCATTCGCTGATGAAGCTCGGGTTGCCGGTGCTCTGCGTGTAACTGACGTCGGCTTCGCCCTGATACAAGAAAAAGCCACGGATCCGCGCGCGCCGGCCGCTTCTATCCTTGATACCGCGCGCGAACTCGATGCATTCGCGCGTGAGATTGTGGCGCAGCTTTTTGTCGAAGATGTGGGTCGAAGAGATCGCGCTCGGCACCCACTCCCCGATGGACGTGGCGGACAGCGCGCAGTTCAAAGTCACGACGTTGCGCCCAGCCGTTCGTGCTTGCAGCGCGGCGCGAATCTCGGGATCGGGCCCGTTGTATCCGCCGCTCTCCGTGAGGCCGACCATGTTCGACTGGCCCGCAAGGATATAGAGGTCGATGGGCCCGGCCAGGCCGCTCGCGCCGAGTTGCTCCACGAACATGTGCTGCGTGCGCGGGTCGCTGTTGACGGTGCTGACGAACCAGGACTGTATTGCAGTCGTGTAGGGCTTCGAGCTCGCACCGGCTTCCCTGGCCAGGGCGTATTGGAGCGCTTGACGAATGAAGGCGCGGTGTTCGAGATCCGTGCGGTACTCCGTGGCGCTGGCCATGGCCACGAGCTCTGCGGGTGAATGAGGAA
>DATHEN010000294.1:0-6167 GCA_035318565.1 Polyangiaceae bacterium | reverse complement strand
GCCGAGATCGACGATGGCGACCACGTTGGGGTGATGAATGCGCGCAGCAAGGCGAGCTTCGTCGCGCAACATGTCGACGAAGTCTGCCTCTTCGGCCAAATGCGCATGCATCACTTTGACAGCGAAGAGCCGCTGAAAGCCGGCTTCGCCGGCATGCCGCGCCAAGTAGACGGTACCCATGCCGCCACGCGCGAGTTCGCCTATCAACTCATATCGGCCAAGGAAACGCTGGGTGGGACGCTTGGAGGCGCTCGGAGTCGGGGGGGGCATGGCAACCATCAAAATCTCCCTTCGACCTGGAGCGCACCGCCACTCGGAGTCCAGAGAGCTCCAGTTTGCAGGCGCTGCGGGTTGTGCGCGCTCGTGCTCTTGGGACTTCCCCCCCAGTTCGTGAAGATCGCGATCACCGTCGTTGCAACGCCTGCAGCAGCGGTTGCTCCAATCAGGATGTTCGTTCGCTTTTCTTTGTCCCTGCCCTCTTGGTACGCCTGTTCGGTTTCCCTGCCTTCGTAATCGTCATGCGCCTTGATCACGTCGAGGCCCGACCACACCGTGACGGCACCCAAGCCCACCGTCACGACCGCGCCGGTCACGAACACCCACGGCGGCAAGCCGGACTCTGCGCGATAGGCTCCGCCGTCAGCGCCGAAATCACCCGTGATGCCGGCAGCCGTCGGCTCACCGCTCCGTAGTCCGCGCGGACGTTTGGCTTCCGGCGGCGCGTCGAAGCTCAGCTTGCCTTCGCTGCCGGCTTCGCCATCCAGTGTCTGCGCGCCCGTTTGCGCAGAACCGAACATGGCACTCACCTCGTGCTTGCCCGGCTCGAGGTAGAGGACATGCGTTTCTTCTGCTTCGGTGCCCGCCGCGGCGCCGTCGACGAGCAAGCTGCAAGCTCGGGGCTTACAGCGCATCTCGTAGCGCATGAATTTTTCCTTCGCTTCCGCCAGCGTCGCGTCAGCGAGCTCCTTGGAGCGTTTCTCGTCCGCATAGCGCTCGAGCAGCGCCTCGGCGTGAATGGCGGCTAATCCGAGCTGCCCGGAGGCTTTGCGTGCCTTGAGCGCGCTGCGCAACGCCTCGGGCGCGGGAGCCAAGCTGTCCGCAAGCTCGTAGAGCTCGGCTGCAGCCGCGTGATCGCCTGCCAGCTCCGCCTTCTGAGCGCGCGAAAAGGCGTTCGCGGCGGCTGTGACGTCCTGAGCGTGTACCGGTTCTGCAAAACACAACGTGCCGAACGCGAGGCCAGCGGCCACGAGCAGGCCGCGCCCCGTGCACGCAGCTCTCGAACTTTCAAAGCCCAACGTCATCTTGCTGATCCGAGTGCGCATCACGAGCCTCCGTCCCCGTTGCCGCCCGTGCCTCCGGTTCCACCCGCACCTGCGCTGCCGCAGGGCGTGTCTTGCCGCGGGGCAGCAGGGTGGCGCGGCTCCGGACAGTCGGTGGGCGGAGCCGCAGCGGTGAGGGGCTCGATGTCTTCGGCGAGGGCCGTTGCTTGGCGCGCCTCGATGTCGCCGGCCCACGTCAGGCCGTCGCATTTCACGCACGTGGCGCCTTCGCAGGCGTTCCCGGGACCAATGCGATCATCCGCCAGCGCATCGCGGCTGTCGTTGAGATAGTTCCTGTTCAGGCCGTACGAGCTGCACATCTGTTCGCAGTAACCGATCTCTCTGAAGCCTTGCAGCATGTGATCGGGCGTGACCACGCCGGAGATGATCGCGTTGTCGAGCTTCCAAAAGTCCTGGTTGTTCGGATCCTGCGACAGCTCACCCACCACGAACGGGCGCTGGACGATCAGGCGAAAACCCGGGATGTCAGTGTGCTTGCCGTTCATCCACCACTCGGTGCCATTCGGCAATTTGGCAAACAGATAACCGTTTCTCACGTACGCGAGCGCGTCATAGAACTTCGAGCCAGGAATCTCGTTGTTGACGGGCTGTTCGTTGAAGGCCAGCGAGTGCTCCATGACCTTCCAGTGCATCGAAGAGGTCCAGAGCGCTCGCGTGTGCCAGTCGGGATCCAGACTTCCGGCGATGCCTCCCTCGCGGCAGCTGAAGCCGAGCGGAGTTTTCAATCCGGTTGACGTGTACAGGTCGACCCGAACCTGCCTGTCGTTCTTCTTGCCGTTGTAGTTGCTGATCTTGAAGATCGCGCTGTAGCCGCCGCGGCGAAATTCGCAGTTCCAGTCCGCTTCGGTCATTCCGAACAGCTTGCCCACGTTCTCGGACGTGGACGCCAGATAGAACAACTTGCCGACGGTATTGTCGCGGCACTGATTTCCGTCACCTGGAATGCCCACGACGGGCTCGCACGCGTGCTGAACGAGCGCCTGACCATTGGGTTTGCACGTCTGCGAGGAAGTGCAGAGCTTGTCCAAGTCGAAGCCGATGTCCCTCCACGCCGTCGTGCTCGTGGCCATCGCAGGCGTGTCTTCGGCAGAAAGGCGGTACCGGGTGACTGCCAAGTAGATCGGCGGCAGCTCCTCGCCAGGGTCTTCGCCTGCAGGACGGTCCTCTGCAGTCGGCAAACCTGCGCTTTCGCACTGTTGCGCGGTCGTGTACGCCCACCAGGGGCCCGTCTCGGTCCCGCCGGTTCCGGAGCCGCCACTCGTACCTCCGCCGCCACTCGTACCTGCGCCGCCATCGGCGGAGCCAGCCGGCGGCGGCTCGAAAACACTGCAAGCGGTTACGGCAAATGTTGCCGCTGCGGCGACTTTACTGACGAAAGCCCGACGAAAGAGGCTGAACTGAGCGCTTCGGTGAGTCATCGGCATTGGCTGGATTTGCGAGGAGCGACGGGAGTAGTGAGCGTTCGGTTGCATGAGTGCACGCAACGTGCCGCGAGTACGACTCGACGACTGCGCTTTGTTCTCGAAGCGGAAGCTTCTTGCCCAGAGCCGGATCGCGCGAACGATTGAAGCACGCAGCCCATGCGGACGCAGACAATCGCATAGCCTGTGGGGTCAAGGCGTGGTTTCACTTGCTCGTGCACTGCGAACGCTTGCGACATTCGCTGGCTCGCAAAGCTAGCGCTTCTGGACGCCGCGCTAGCGAACTCGAGGGTCGGATCATCGGGTAATGGTAACGAAGAGCCGGACATGGCTTCGAATGCTTGCCCACGCCGCGGAAAGACGGCGATGGCTGGGAAAGTTTAAGTGTATCCGAAGCGTGTCGCTTCGGCCGGCGTGCGCGCTTCGAAAGCGCGTATTTGGCAGGGAAAAGTACGCGCGTGTGTTACGCCGTGAGCACTCTGTCTACCGCGATGCGCGTAAACGCCACAACGCGCGTCTCATTTCAACGCGAGCCGCGTCTCACGAAGTCTCACGATGTACGCGGCACGGACTATTCGAACAAATCGAGCTGTCGCTGCGGGCCGCGCGGCCGACGAAATGTGGAGGACCGATCCGTCTCGCGCATCTGCGCGTTCAGGCCTAAACGACGCGCCGTAGCGGCGAACAGAGCCCGAATGCTCTCGACGTACTGTCCCTCACCGCGCATACGCGCACCGAAGCGCGGATCATTCAACTTGCCGCCTCGCATCTCGCGCGTGCGACGCAAGATCTTCTCTGACGAAAGAGGCAGCTTCTCGGCCAGGCGCGCAGCGAACACGTCTTTGACGGTGCCGGGTAGACGGACGAGGATCATCACCGCAGAGCTCGCGCCCGCTTGCACCGCGCGCTCGAGGATGGCGGGAATGTCACGATCGTTCAGGCCCGGAATTACCGGGGCCACATTTACGCACACCGGAATACCGGCAGCGGCGAGTCGCTCCACGGTTCTCATACGACGCGCGGGCGGCGTGACGTACGGCTCGATGGCGCGCGCTGTCTTTTCGTCGTGGAACGGGATGCTGACGGAAACGCCGACACGAGCTACGCGGTGGAGCTCTGCCAGTAGCTCGATATCCCGCTCGATGAGCGGCGCTTTGGTGATGATGTGGATAGGGTTCCTGTACTCCACGCAAACTTCCAGGCAGCTTCGGGTCAGCTGGTAGCTGGCTTCTAGCGGCTGGTAGCAGTCCGTGTTGCCACTCACGACGATGAGCTCGCCTTGCCACGCGGGGCGTTCGAATGCCTCGCGTAGGAGCTCCGGAGCGCGCGGCTTCACCACAATCCGGCGTTCGAAATCGGTGCCGCTGCCGAAGCCGAGATAGTGGTGACTCGGCCGCGCATAGCAGTAGGCGCAGCCATGAAAGCAACCGCGGTACGGATTCAGGCTCCAGCGAAAGCCGACGTCGGGGCTGTCGTTGTGGGCCAGGATGCTTCGGCTCTGGTCCTCATAGACTTGGAGCTCCACGCCCGGCGGGTCACCGAGATAATCGACCAGCGTGGAGGACCACGGATTTGGCGGATTCTCCAGCGGGACCGGTTTCACCCTCGAAGTATACTGATTATCCGTTCAGTATCAAGCTCAGTTTGAGACGGCCCCCGAGAATCGAGCCGCCGAGCGCTGGTCCCGTTTGCAGCGTTCTCGATTGCTAGTAAGGAGAGCTCGCGTGATCGGACAAGAGACACTGGATCGAGTCCGACAGCTCACGGGCATCGTCGAGCTCATCGCCGAGAGCGTCAAGCTCACGAAGCGCGGCCGGAGCCACACCGGGCTCTGCCCCTTCCACAAAGAAAAGACTCCGAGCTTTCACGTCAACGAGGAGCGTGGCTTCTATCACTGCTTCGGCTGCGGCGAGAGCGGCGACTGTATCAAGTTCGTGCAGCAGACCGAGGGTCTCACGTTTACCGAGGCCATACGCAGGCTCGCCGAGCGCGCGGGCATCGAGATCGTCGAGACCGCCAACGACGCCGAGCGCAAGCAACAGGCGGAGCTCCGGCGCCGGCAACAGGAGCTGTTCGACGTGGGCGCCGCCGCGGCCGCGTTCTTCGAGCGTATGCTGCGCGAACACCCCGTCCGGAACTTCGCCATCGAAGAGCTGGAACGCCGCGCCTTGAATCCGGAAGGAGCCACGCGCGAGGTGGCGGACTCGCTACAAGCATTTCGCATCGGCTACGCGCCGTACGCCTGGGACGCGCTCGGCAAACATCTACGCGAGAGCGGCCTCAGCGCACAGGCCGCAGAAAAAGTCGGCCTGCTTGCGCCGCGCAAACAGGGCCCTGGCCACTACGACCGCTTTCGGCATCGACTGATGTTCGCCGTGCTGGACCTGCAGGGACGCGTGATCGCTTTCAGCGGGCGTGCGCTCGAAGAGCCCAGCGCGGCTGCGCTCCGTGAAGCGAGCATCGAACCACTCGGAACCACGGCCGCCGAGGCCCCGGCCAAATACGTCAACTCACCCGAGTCGCCGATTTACCGCAAACGTGAAGCGGTGTTTGGCTTGTACCAGGCGAGGCAGGCACTTCGCACGAGCGAGCGAGCGATCGTCGTCGAAGGAAACTTCGACGTACTGAGCCTGCATGCGCGCGGCATTCAGAACGCCATCGCTCCGCTCGGTACTGCGTTCACACCGGAGCAAGCCAAACAGATCAAACGCTTCGCCCCCAAAGTGATCTTGCTCTTCGACGGAGATGCCGCGGGCCGCAAAGCCGTACGCGCATCCCGAGACGCCTGCCGTCAGGCGGGGCTCGAAGCTCAGGTCGGAACCTTGCCCGAGGGCTCCGATCCGGATGAGCTCGCGAGGACGCAAGGGTCGGAAGGCATCGCGCGCATCGTGCAGGCGGCGCGCGGCATGCTCGAGTATTTGATCGACGCGACGCTCGACAACACGTTTTCGGCCGATGACGCTCGCGCCAAGGCCGCGCGCATCAAGGAGGTCACGGACCTGCTCGCCAGCGAGGAGGATCCGGCCGTCCGCGCCATGGCGAAGCGGCACGCGGACGGCATCGCCGCCCGGCTCGGCATCGCGGACGCCCCTACTTTGGAGGCGCTGGAGCGCAGCGTGCGAACCGCCCTATCCGGACGCCAAATGGGGCAAGACGCCCCCGCTGCTCGGGTCGATCCGCCGGCGCGGGCTCGCTCTCGCGACCGTCGGAACGACATGGGACGCGAAATTCTTGGCGCTTTGCTGGACTACCCAGTGCTTTTCGATACACCAGAGGTGTTGGAAGGTCTGGAGCTGCTCGAAGGCGAGCTTGCCGCCAGCATTGCCGCATTGCGTCAAGGCTACGATGGATCCTCGATTGGCCACCCTGAAGAAGTTCTTGCGAAGCTTCCGCCTTCGATCCATCC
>DATHEN010000293.1:0-5841 GCA_035318565.1 Polyangiaceae bacterium | reverse complement strand
CGCGATGTGCGCGTAGCTGGCCACGTCGTGGTCGAGCATCCAGGCGGCAAGGGCGACGGGTGAGTCGGCCAACCCGTACAGAGTCTGCGGGTGTGCGGCCATCATCAATTGCGTAGGGAGGTTCCGGAAGGCGAACGCGAGCTGGTCGTATGCCCGCTGCTCCTCAGCCGAGAGACCCGCCGGCGGCGGCCCGCCGGACTGAAGCGCATTGGCAACGTCAGAGGGCCCGGTACCGGGGAAGTTCACATGGATGCCGATCAACTCCGGAGGTGCCTGCTGCGCCATCAGGTTCGTGACGAACGCACCCCAATCACCGCCTTGCGCTGCGAATCGGCTGTACCCGAGGCGCTTCATCAGCTCCACCCACGCCCGCGCCATGCGAGCGGGGTCCCAACCCGGCGTAGTGGGCTTACCTGAAAACCCGTAGCCCGGCATGTTCGGAATCACTACATGGAAAGCGTCCGATGCCTTGCCGCCATGCGCCGTGGGATTGGTCAGGGGATCGATGATCTTTAGCTGCTCGATGACCGAGCCGGGCCACCCGTGCGAGACGATGAGCGGCATCGCATTCTCGTGCTTCGAACGCACGTGAAGGAAGTGAATGTCGAGTCCGTCGATCTCGGTGATGAACTGCGGGTAGGCGTTCAGTTTCGCCTCGACCTTGCGCCAGTCGTATTCCGTCGCCCAATAGCGCGCGAGTTTTTGAATCATCGCGAGCTGCACGCCATGCGATGGATCCGCAACCAATTCGCGTTCAGGCCACTTGGTTTCATTGATGCGCCTGCGCAAGTCGGCAAGGTCCTCGTCCGGAAAACTCACCTGAAACGGGCGAATGGCGGTTTTGTCGGCAGAAATCATTTTTCCCATGACTCGATTCTCTCTTTCGATGAGCTCGCTTGGCGTTTGCCCACGACTCCGAACACCAGAGACTCGATGCACGCGCCAAACGAGCTTGGTTCGTCACATGCGCCCCTCCGCCATGGTGCCCATTGGACTTTGGTGTCGCTCAATGCGACGACAGCCACGGGAAGTCCGGCGCAATCACTGAAGCCGCGTTCATACCTTCGTCCAATGGCTGGGCGCGTGCCCGATCCCCATGGGTGCATTGCATTGCCTGCTGCACTTCTCGCGCAGGCAGGGTCGTGTGGGCGATGCTCGGTGCATTCAAGACTGTCAGGCGAGGTGAGCGGCGCGAAACTTTCACCGCGTTCTCCGTGCTGTTTCTGGTGCTGGCCGGCGCGCTCCTGGAAACTGCCCGCGACGCCCTGTTCCTTCGCAAGCTCAGCGCCGAGCAGCTGCCATTCGTCTACATCGGCCTGGCGGTCGCGTCGCTTTCGGTTGTCGAGCTCTACGCGCGCATCACCGGGCGGGCTGGCAAGCGGGCGCTCGCCGTCTCGCTCGCAGCGTGCGCCGCGATCACCGGTTTGTTCTGGGCGCTGGTGCCTCGGAGCGGGACGTGGGTCCTTTATCTACTGTACGCGTGGCCCGGCCTGATCGCTCCGCTGGTGTTGCTGCAGTTCTGGACGCTGGTCGGCGATATGTTCACGATCACGCAGGCCAAGCGCGTGTACGGTGCGATCGGGGTCGGCAGCGTCGCCGGCAGCATCGCCGGCACCGCGCTGGCGAGCTGGCTGGCGACGCACTTCTTACCCGAGCATCTGCTGATTCCCGCGGCAGCCGGTTTCGCGCTCGCAGGCGCCGCCAGCCTTTCCTTGCAGAACCGCGGAGAGCTGGCGAAGCCCGTCGAGCGCAGCGAAGCGCAGCCCGACGAGCTCACGCGCGGAGCCGCTCACGTCCTTTCGCACCCCTATGCGCGGGGCATCCTTCTGATCGCCGTTGTCGGCGCCGCTTCGGTCACGCTCGCGGACTACGTGTTCAAGAGCACGGTCGCGCTTCACGTCGGTGCGGCCGAGCTCGGGAACTTCTTCGCGCGCACGTACCTGGTGTTCAACGGTCTTTCGCTCGTCTGCCAGATCCTGTTCACGCACCTCGCGGTGCGCAAGCTCGGCGTCCCGCTGGCTGCCGCGATCTTGCCCGCGATCCTGCTCGTCACTGCACTCGGGCCGCTGGCGCTGCCGTTGTTGCCGGCGGTGCTCCTGATCCGGGGCACGGACGCCGGGCTCCGGCATTCGCTGCACCGGACCGCCTTCGAGCTCTTGAGCGTGCCGCTTTCCGCCCATACCCGCGGCCTCGTCAAACGCTTGGTCGACGTGGTCGCCATGCGCGGGGGTCAGGCTTTGGCGTCGCTCGCCATTCTCGGCTTGATCGCGCTACCGCATACCATGACCGCGATCATGGGGTTATTGATCGTCTTGTCTGCGGCGTGGCTGTTTGCCGCAATTCGAATGCGGCGCCACTACGTGCAGCTCTTCCGCCCTCGGCGAGCTACCGTACGTTCATACGCCGGTCGCGAACGAAACGTGCGTGCTGCTC
Source organism: Polyangiaceae bacterium (assembly GCA_035318565.1). Classification (GTDB taxonomy): domain Bacteria; phylum Myxococcota_A; class Polyangia; order Polyangiales; family Polyangiaceae; genus DATDJP01. Next base: position 3,408 of record DATHEN010000293.1, on the reverse strand, counting down.
TGCATCCCACTCGAGGCTCTGCTCGCCGCCCTCGACACCCACCGCGACCTCGCGATGGACTTCCTGGCCGAAACTTCGCGCAGGCTGTTGCCGAGCGAGGACGCAGATTAGCTACCGCCTTATCCGAAGGTGAAGGAAAAGACTTCGACACCAGGGTCGAGAAACTCGATCTCGAAGACTCGGTCCACGATGGGTGTTGCTTGGCGAATCAGCTGGTACATCCGGGGCTCTGCGATCGTACCATTGCCTCGATCGTCGACGTCGACGCCATGAGCCGCACCCGGCGACTTGCCATCGATGTGTACTCGAAAACGCACCGAGCTTGCTCGCGCTGGTCCCATGACGAGATGAAGGTCGCGGGCGTGAAACCGGTAGACGATGCGTCCATTCGGCGCGTTCAGCACGGCGGCTTCTCTGACCACCGTCCAATCACCCACGAGCGCCCAGTGATTGAGTCTCAAACCAGCCGGAGCTGTGTAGACCTGGCGTCGGTCGGGGACGACACCGCCGGGCGAGGCGAAATGCTCACCTCGTGCTCCCAGATAGGTTTCCGGTGAGGCGAGATTCGCCCAATCCGCGCCCGCTTCGGGGCCACGAGCATCGAGCGAGACCTCATCGAGCGCGACTCCCTGGCCTGCCTCGATGAGCAAATCCTGGATGACTCGCTCCGAGAGGTCGTAACTGCCCTCACCAAAGTGATGATGTCGGACCTGGCCTCGAGCGTCGACGAAGTAGAGAGCCGGCCAGTATTGGTTTTCGAATGCGTTCCAGATCGAGTAGTCGCTGTCGACCGCGACCGGATAATCGATGCGCATGTCCAGCACGGCTTTCCGGACATTGTCGATGTTCTTCTCGAACTCGAATTCGGGTGTGTGCACGCCAATCACGACCAATCCGCGGCCCTGATACTTCTCGGACCACGCACGCAAGTACGGGAGGGTGCGGCGCCAGTTGATGCAGGAATACGTCCAGAAATCGACGACCACGACCTTGCCACGCAGCGCCTCGACGGTCAGCGGCGGCGAGTTCAGCCACTGGGTTGCGCCGGCGAGAGGTGGAAACGTGGATGCGAGGATTGGCGGTATCTTCTTTTCGGCCATGATTTCGTCCTGGCTACTGGCCCGTGGCCGGGTCTCGAATGTGTCGCTTCTCGTGCAGGCCACAGCCGTGCCGAGGGCGGCGCCGAGTAGGAACTGAATGGATCTCATGGGAGCTCCGCCGGAAAGAGCCGCAGAGCGACTCGAACCGGGTGTTCGCGCTCCGATTCGATCGGCTGCACGCCACGGACCGCGATGCAGGCGCCGTGCCCACGGCGACATGCCCTGCTTCGCCTGTGTGCGAAGCGCAGGAGAACACCAAACGGCGACCAGAATGGTCAGTGCTGCCCAAGTGCTGTCAGTGTTGGCGCGACCGTAGAACTAGGAATTCTCGGATGCCGGAGCGGGCTCGTTGCACGTATCCGAATGGGTCGTTCTATGGATACCGAGCTTCTTCATCCGGAAGGCAAGCGTCGAGCGCTTCATTCCCAGGCGGGCGGCCGCGCCATCAGGACCGGCCACGACCCAGTGCGTGGCTTCCAGCACGGCGAGGATGTGAGCCCGGCTGACTGTGGCCAGCTCGTCATCCTTCCGTCGCGTTTCGGTCACCGCGCCCGCGCCGCTCCGGAGCAGTGCCACTTCGAGCGTCGTACCTTGCGCCAGGATGACGGCACGCTCGATCACGTTCTGGAGCTCCCGGATGTTGCCAGGCCAACCGTACTCGGTGAGACGCGTCATCGCGGTCGCGGAGATCCCTCGCAGGTCCTTCTTCAATCGAGTGGCCTGCTCGCGCATGAAGTATTCAGCAAGGATCGGGATGTCCAGTCGTCGATCGCGTAGCGCGGGTAACGAGATGGGAAACACGTTGAGGCGGTAGTACAGGTCCTCGCGAAAGGTGCGAGCGCGCACCATTGCCTCGAGGTCGCGGTTGGTCGCGGCGATGAGCCTGGCGTTGGAGCGAACCGTGCGCGTGCCTCCAACTCGTTCGAACTCGCGTTCTTGCAAGAGCCGGAGCAGCTTTGGCTGAAGCTCGATGGCGATCTCGCCAATCTCGTCCAGAAAGATGCTGCCATCTTGCGCGAGCTCGAAGCGTCCGATCCGCTGCGCGATGGCACCAGTGAAAGCGCCCCGCTCGTGCCCCATGAGCTCGCTTTCGAGGAGACCAGCCGGAATTGCTCCGCAGTTCACCTTGACGAAGGGCCCATGCTTGCGGTCGCTCGCCTCGTGAACCGCCCGCGCGATGAGCTCCTTGCCAGTTCCGGTTTCGCCGTGGATGAGCACCGTCGAGTCGGTGCGGGCGACGGTACTCACCAGCGACAAGACTTCGGTGAGCCCCGTGCTAGCGCCCACGATCTGGGCGAAGGAATCTGCCTCGCCTTCGCGCGTAGTCTCTGCACGTGAAGACGCAGCACCTCGCGAACCGGTCAAGCCGCTCACCCGGGTCGCGATCGCCGCGCGAATCGCATCCAGGAGTAGCTCCGCGTCGAAGGGCTTCGTGATGAAGTCGGCGGCGCCTGCTTTGAGCGCACGTACCGACATGGGAATACTCCCGTGTCCGGTCAAAAATACGATGGGAACACTGACATGCGCTCGAACGAGCTCTTCCTGAAGCTCGAGGCCAGTCAGTCCAGGAAGCTCTACATCCAGCACGAGGCATGCGGGGGGAACGTGCCTCGAAGATGCGAGATAGTCCTTGGCGGACGCAAAGGACTCGACGCGCAGGCCTGCCGAACGGAGCAAGTCAGCCAGGGATTCGCGCACGGAAATATCGTCGTCGACGATGCAGACCGGCACGTCACGGTCGTTCATCGGGTTCTCCTTTGCTGGTGGCGCGAATCGTGGCCAGTAGCAGTTCCTCGGCGAACGGTTTGACCAGCATCGCTACCGCGCCATTTCCCAGAACGCTCGACTCGAGGGCGTCCGACGGTATCGCCGTGATGATGATCACCGGGACCGCATGCCCACGGGCGGAGAGCTCGACCTGAACGGCAGGTCCGTTCATCCCCGGCATGTGGACATCGAGCAGAACGCAGCTGGCTCGCAGAGGAGCGTCGGAGCGCAGAAAGGCCTCACCCGACTCGAACACCTCAACGGCATAGCCGACCTGTCGCAACAGGCCCTCGAGCGCCTCGCGTACCGATTCGTCGTCGTCGACGACGCAAATCAGCTGGTGGGACTTCATTGGGGCACCCCGTCTGCTTCTGCGGTTCGCAGCGACCATGCCCCAATTGTCGCGTCGAGGACATTGTTCGAAGGTGTAACGCGCAAGCACTGCGCGTTGGTTGGCTCAGGTGGGCGGGTACCCGGCACCAAAGTACAATGGCCTCTTGCTCGTGGGCTGGCCCATACTACGGTCCACGACGACTCCCAC
>DATHEN010000292.1:0-4015 GCA_035318565.1 Polyangiaceae bacterium | reverse complement strand
GAGCCCTGGGTCCAGGGCGAGCAGCGCCAGAACTTCGCTGGCTGCGCTCGCCGCGGCATCGAGCGGCATACGGCCCACGTGGTGCGAGGGCATCAGGCGCTCGAAACGCCGGCAAATAGGGCCGCGCTCGGTTTCCTCGCGCACGAACGGCAGCTCCGTGCAGCTCGGATCGGCGGGCGGTCGCAGCGGCGCCAGCGGACGCCGGAGGATCTCGGCCATCTTGCGGCGCAGGGCATCGAGCACGTCGCCGCGCTCGGAGGGCGTGCTTGCGCTCGACGCGACCGCCGCACGCGGGGGCGGCAAGCGCTGGAGCTTGTCGCGGAGGTTCAACGGCCGACCCCCGCCAGAGTCAGGCTGAGCGCCGCGAGGGTGCCGTCACCGGCAGCGACGAGCAGGCGTGAGCGTTCGAGATCCAGGACGATGTCGCTGAGCGGCGCGTGCGCGACCGAGATCTCGCGCTCGAGCGTGCCGTTCGCGGCGAATATCAGCACGGAACCCGAATCCGTGGGCACGAAGACCTGTCCCGATGGGGCCACGGCGAGCGCGGCGCTCGGCGTTGAGCCGAGAGCAACGTGGCGCTCGCTCTCGCCAGCCGCGGAGTACCAGTGCAGCTCGCTGGCGCGGTTGACGGCGACGAGCCCGCCCGGACCCAGCGCAAGGTCGGTGAATCCGGAGCTGCCCCAGCGCGCGGATCCGCCGATTTCTGCAGCCAGCAGATCACCGCCGGCAATGGCGTAGACTCGGTTCCCGGAAACGGCCGCTGCGCGTACCTCGCCTTGAACCAACACGACCGTACTGCGGCGAGCGGCGTCGAAGATGCGAACCTCCCCTGACCCGGTGCCCACCAGCACGCGCCCATTGCCGAGTGCACGCGGCCCAAAGCTCGCGCCACCCGGCAATGGTATGCGCCAGAGCAGCCCGCCCTGCCGTGACACGCCGTGCAGAGCGTTGTCTCGGCCGCGAAAGCACAGGGCACCGCCTGGTCCGTGGACCAGCCCCGTGGCGGGCGTTACCGTGGTGCGCCCGTTCCAAAGCAACCGGCCTCCGGGGCGCACGGCATAAAGTTTTTTAGCGGACGTGGCGACGTAAACGACGCCGCGTTCATCGGTGAGCGGAGCGCCGATCAGCGCGCCGTTCAGGGAATAGCTCCACAAAAACGAGCCGTCAGCGGCGAGCGCGTGAAGAGCACCTTCCGTGGTCCCCGCATAGATTTGGCCGGATTTGGCATCTACCCCGGGCGGCCCGAGCATGGGGGCACCAGCGCGGAAGCGCCACAAGACGCCGCCCAGGCGGTCCTCGGTAGAGAGACGGCCATCGGTTCGCGGTTTGAGCTCCGTGGAGATCGGGGCCGTCAGTGGCGAGCCCGCACTCGAGCTCGCCATTTGAAGCTCCGGGCGCCCGCACGCGTTCACGACGCACAGCGCCAACGCGGCCACCGGGCGGTGCACGGAACACCGGGGGACTGCGAGGAAGTTCAGCACGCGGCCATTTGACCGCGGATGCGAAGGGACGCAACGTTTTACAGCGCGTCAGCGAGCTGACCGCTGCGACACGTCCGGCTCAAGCGATGCAGGAAACGAGAGTCGAGCCGAGTACGAGGGTCATACTAATCCAAAGTACTGGGTCCATTTTCGTTACGCCCGAACGCCGCGGCGAACGCGCGCCTCCTCGTGAGTTCGTGGACGCGCCTACAGGCCGTGGGCGCGCTCCTTCCGGTGTTTCGAGACTTGCAGCAGAGCAGCGACAGCGACGACCAAGCCGACCGCCAGCGTCACCACCAGCGAGATCTTGGCGAGCGTCGCGACGCCTGCGAGCACCGTGGCGGAGCCGAGCAGCGATGCGATTGCAGCCATGACAGCGAGCAGCACAAACCATTCGAGCATGGTTCTTCCTCCATTCGTCCGAGCCATCCGGCGGGCCAAGGGGGGCGCGCCGAAGGAGCTCGATGAGCGATATTTACGGCAATTGCACGCGCCGTGCCGATTCGCGTGCGTCCTCGAATCGAGCCTATTCCCCGAAAATTTGCGACTCTGTCACACGGCTGTGGGCTCGGCGCCGCGGCAAGGCGCCACGCCGTGCGCGGTCCTCTCTCGCACACCGCCGACGCCGGACTAAGCTCCGCGGCGTGACGCAGGTATTCGGTCTTACGGGCGGGATCGGCTCCGGCAAGAGCCGGGTCGCTCGCCGCTTTCGTGAACGCGGACTGCCAGTGATCGACGCCGATCAGCTCGCGCGCGACGTGGTGGTGCCGGGCAGTTCCGGCTTGGCGGAAATCGTCGCCGAATTCGGCGCGGGCGTGCTCGATACGCGCGGAGAGCTCGATCGTGCAGCGCTGGCGAAAATCGTGTTCAACGATGAAGCCGCACGCCGGCGGCTGAACGCTATAACGCACCCGCGCGTGCGCGAGCTCACCGCGCTGCGCATCTCGGAGCACGCGAGCGCCGGGGCTCTGCTCGTTTGCTATGAAGTGCCGCTGCTCGTCGAATCGGGCATGGCCGAAGCGCTGCGTCCCGTGGTGGTCGTATCGGCGCCCGAAGCTCTGCAAGTCGAACGCGTGATGGCCCGCGACGGAGCCAGCGAAAGTGACGCCCGCGCGCGCATCGCCGCGCAAATGTCGCTCGCGGAGAAGGTAAAAGTGGCGGACTTCGTGATCGACAACCGGGGATCCCTCGCCGAGCTGCAGGCCCAGGCCGACGCCGTGCTGGACGCTATTTGTGCCCGACTCGGCGTGGATACGGCGCTCTATCCGCGCCCGTCGGGGTAAGCCGAGTCAACGCGCTTTCGCGGCCACGCGCGCGCGAGCCGCGATCAGCGTGTTGTCGAGCAGCATCGCGATCGTCATGGGGCCCACGCCGCCGGGCACGGGTGTGATCGCCGAAGCTATGGGCTCGACGGCCGCGAAGTCGACATCGCCGCAGAGCTTGCCTTGGTCGTCGCGATTCTGACCGACGTCGATCACGACCGCGCCGGGCTTCACCGAATCGGCGCCCAGCAGGCGCGCGCGGCCAACGGCGGCGATCAAGACGTCCGCCTCGCGGCAGCGCGCCGGCAGATCGCGCGTGCGCGAGTGGGCGATCGTGACGGTAGCGTGCTCGGCGAGCAGCAACGCGGCCATCGGCTTGCCGACGATGTTGCTGCGACCCACGACCACGGCACGCGCCCCGGCGAGCTTCGTCCCTGCCTCTGCCAAAAGCCGCATGCAGCCGCGCGGCGTGCAGGGCACCAGGCCCTGCTGCCCCGACCAAAGCGCGCCGACGTTCACGGCGTGAAAGCCATCGACGTCTTTGCTCGGGTCGATGGTTTCGAGCACCGCCGCCGAGCGCAGCCCCGACGGCAGCGGCATTTGCACGAGAATGCCGTCCACGTTCGGATCTTCATTCAGCTGACGCACGAGCCCGAGAAGCTCGGCCTCACTGACGCTCGCGGGCAGCGTGTGGAGCTTGCCGGCCATGCCGATTTCGAGCGCGGCCTTCTCCTTGTTGCGCGTGTAGAGCAGCGACGCCGGGTCTTCCCCGGCGATCACGACGTGCAGTCCGGGAGCGCGCCCATGCTGCGCCTTGAACTCCTGGACACCGCGCGCCACCTCGGCGCGAACCTGTTTGGCTACCGCTTTGCCGTCTAATAGTTGGGCCACGTGCCGCGGCTTACCAGACCGCCCGAAGAGTCGCCAGGGGCGGCCCGGGATGCCTCGCCGAACGAACCGCTCACGGCAAATCTACGCCCCATTTCATGAACGTAACCGAATCGGCGGCGACGCGGATCTGCAGGAACTCCGCGGCCACGCCGCTCCAGACGAGATTCTGATCGTTACCTGGGAAGAGCTCTGCCGGAATGTTGGCGACGATAGCGATGCCATCCGTTCCCGTGGCGGTGGTCAGGTCCGTGAACGTTCCGTCCGCGTCGTAGATGACGGTTTCGGCGCCGTCGATGTGCACGGTCAGTCCTTCTACAGGCGCGTGAGGAGCGACCTCGTCCACGAAGAACAAGACCACGTGACCCCTGCCCGGCTGCCGAG
>DATHEN010000291.1:0-2838 GCA_035318565.1 Polyangiaceae bacterium | reverse complement strand
GAGGCCGTATCGAGCGCAATGGTTAACCACGCGAAACGTCACCGGTTGTGGCCGTAGCAGAAAGCTACGTCGCCTGGTGACTTTCGCGTGGCCTCGCCCTTCCCGAGTGCACGAAGATGGGGTAAATGACGGCCCTCCATTGCGATCTTCTCTGAACCCGGGCGAAAAGGCCGCCACACATAGCGCGTTTGCGGGAGCCTCGTGGCACGAGCCGCCAAACGCCCAGGTGAGGCTGGCGGTCCGGGCTTGGTTGCGCCAAACTCACGCCAGTTTGGTACGAGCAGCAATCATCGTGACCTCGTGAGTATGGGGGAAGCCGCGCGCCGTACGCCGCGCGAGTTGCTAGCCGAACGCGGAGCGCTCGCCGATGACATCGTCGCCGTTCAGATGGACGGCCGCTTGGTCGATCTGCATACGCCGGTCGACCCGAACGCCGATTTGAAACCCGTACGCGTCGGCGAGCGAGCAGCGCTTCAAATCATTCGTCACTCGGCCGCGCACGTCATGGCGGATGCCGTGCAGCGCCTGTTCCCGGGCACGCAGGTGACCATCGGGCCCGCGATCGACAGCGGCTTCTACTACGACTTCGACCGACCGGACGGACCGTTCACCGACAAGGACCTCGAGCGCATCGAGAAAGAGATGCGCAAGTTGATCAAGGCGAACAAGCCCTTCCTGCGCGAGGTAGTTCCGCGCCACCTCGCCCAGCAGCTGCTGGAAACGATGGGCGAGAAGTACAAGCTCGAGATCCTCAAATCGATCCCCGAGGGCGAGCTAATCTCGATTTACCGGCACGGTAGCCCGGGCCGCAAAGAAGAGACCTGGCTCGATCTGTGTGAAGGCCCGCACGTCCCGAGCACCGGATTTTTGGGCGCCGTCAAGCTCATGAGCGTGGCTGGAGCGTACTGGCGCGGCAACGAAAAGAATCCGATGCTGCAGCGCATTTACGGCACTGCATTTCCTTCGCAAGCCGAGCTCGACGCTCACCTGAAGCTGCTCGAGGAGGCCCGCGCACGCGACCATCGCAAGCTCGGCAAAGAGCTCGAGCTGTTCATGTTCCACGAGTACGCGCCGGCCATGCCGTTCTTCTTGCCGCGCGGCGCGAGCATCTACACCCGTCTCGGGGACTACATTCGCAGCCTGTACGTCGAGTACGACTACGAAGAGGTCATCACCCCGCAGATTTTCGACAAGCGTTTGTTCGAGGTCAGCGGCCACATCCAGAACTATCGCGAGAACATGTACCTGCCGGTCACGGCAGATCAGCTCGATACGCATGCTCGCGGTGAGGGCGAACTCTCGCCGCTGGCGCAGAAGCCGATGAACTGTCCGGCGCACTGCCTGATCTTCGGCTCGAAGCGCCGCAGCTATCGCGAGCTGCCCTGGCGTGTGGCGGACTTCGGCCGGCTCCACCGCTACGAGCGGGGCGGCGTCGTGCACGGCTTGGCCCGCGTCCGAACCTTCTGTCAGGACGACGCGCACATCTTCTGCACCAGCGAGCAAATGGAGCAGGAGATCGTCCGCTTCAACCAGCTCTTGTTCGAGGTGTACAACGCCTTCGAGTTCAAGGACGTCGCCATCAAGCTCGCGCTCCGGCCCGAACATCGCATCGGCAGCGACGAAATCTGGGACCGCGCGGAGAGCACTCTGGAAAGCGTGCTCAAGAGCTCCGGGCTCGAATTCGAGACGCTGCCCGGTGAGGGCGCGTTCTACGGTCCGAAGCTCGAATTCCACGTCGTGGATGCGCTCGGCCGCAGCTGGCAGCTCGGCACGATCCAAGTGGACTACGCGCTGCCCGAGCGTTTCGGTCTCGAGTACGTGGGCAGCGATGGCGCCATGCACCGGCCGATCATGCTGCACCGGGCAATCCTCGGTTCACTCGAACGCTTCTTCGGCATGTACATCGAGCACGTCGCGGGAAAGTTCCCCGTATGGCTCGCACCCGAGCAGGCAGTGCTCGTTACCGTCAGTGAAAAGCAGGCGGAGTACGCCCGCCAAGTGCAGAAGGAACTCGTCGCGAGCGGGCTGCGTATCAACGTGGATGCCGGCGCCGAAAAGCTCGGCGCGAAGATCCGCAATGCTCGTCTAATGCGCCACCCGTACATCGTGGTCATCGGTGACGACGAAGTGCAGGAAGGTACGCTGGCTCCTCGTTCGCGCGACGCGGGGGAGCTCGGCAAAATGAAGGTCGCGGAGTTCGCGGAACGGCTGGCCAAAGAGAGCCGTCCACCGCGCCTCCGCGAAACACAGGAGAATCGAAGAGTATGATCGAAAAGAGGAGTAGCTAACGCACCCATGTCAGGGGATCGCCGTTTCAGTCGTGAGCCGCGCGGTATTCAAATCCGCGTCAATCACCGCATCCGCGTACCCGAGGTGCGCGTCGTGGCCGAAGATGGATCGAACCTGGGCGTTCTGCCCACCGATCAAGCACTGCGCACCGCGCAGGAGCGAGGTCTAGATCTCGTCGAGGTCAATCCCAAGGGCACGCCGCCCGTCTGCAAGATTCTCGACTTCGGAAAGTACAAGTACGAAGAAAAGAAGCGCGCGCGTGAAGCGAAGCGAAAGCAGACCGTGGTGGAGGTGAAGGAGATCAAAATCCGCCCCAAGACGGATGATCACGATCTGGACGTGAAAGTGCGGGCACTCCGCAAGTTCATCGAATCCGGGAACAAGGTGAAGGTCACGTGCCGCTTCCGCGGCCGCGAAATCACCCACCCGGAACGAGCGCAGATGCAGCTCGACTTCATCATGCAGAAGGTCGAAGACATCGCGAACATCGAGCAACGCCCCACCATGGAAGGCCGCAACATGGCCGTCCTGGTCGCGCCCAAGCCGATC
>DATHEN010000290.1:0-7969 GCA_035318565.1 Polyangiaceae bacterium | reverse complement strand
GGAGCCGTCTCCGAAGCGGCGTCCGAGTCCTTCGTGAGCTCGTGGAAGCGGCGGCCTGCGTAGCGCGCGGCTAGCAGCCACAGGACGGTGAGCGCCACTGCGAACAGTGACAGCCAGCGAATGCTTTCGAAGCTCGCGAAGAGCGTCGTCAATAGCAGGCTGACTCCCACGGCGAGCGCCTTGGCGAAGCGTTGCACGAACATGTCGATGAACGCTTTGGCCTTGTACTTCTCGTCCCGGCTCGTGGGCGTGTAGAGCGCCTCGCGCGCCGACTGGTTGACGGAGTAGCTGAGCGCGTTGTCCGAGATGGTGAGCAGGCTGGCGGGCAAGAGCACTGGCAGCAGGAAATAAAGTCCGGAGCTACCGAGCATCGCCGCCGGTGTCAGTGCCAGCGCCACCCACAATGGGAAACGGGTCATGACGAAGCTCGTCAGGAACAGCTGCACGCACAGCGAGGCGATGTTCGTGATCATGAACACGGTCGAAATGTGTTTGCCGATGGCCGGTCCGTTCAAAATGTGCGCGACGGTCGCGGTGAACTGGAAATCCAGCGTCGTGGAGATGATCTCGTAGAGCCCGACGATCGCGACGAGCGCCAGCAAATAACGGGACCGAAATACGAGACGCGCGCCTTCCAGCGCCGGATTGCCGTCCTTCGGCACGGGCGCGTCGGCGGTGGGTTTCTCCACCCGTTCTTCTTCTCTCTCGAGGCGATGCACGAGTCGTCCCGCGGCAGCCGCGAACAACACGATCCCGGCGCCCATGCCGAGACAAATCCACATCCAACCGCTGCGGCTGATTTCCTCGATCCAGTTTCGGAGCATCGAGGAGCCGAACGCGCCCCCAGCCACGCCGCCGAGGACGATCACTCCGTAGAGCCGGCGTGCTGCCGAGGGCGCCACGGCGTCGTTCAGGAACGCGAAGAAGGCCGCGACCATGACGGTGCTGTAGAGGTCGCCGAACAGATAGAACGTCCAGACGGTGACGGAGCTCGGATGGGCGACGAAAAACGCGTAGACAGCAAAGCAGCACAGGAAGAAGCCGGAGAACACGAACGTGAGCCGTTCGCGAGAAAAGCGCCGTGACAACGTGGTGAACGCGATCATGGCGAACGCCGCCACGAACATGTTCAGTACTTTGCCTACGAGCTCGCCCTGCGCGGCGCCGAGCTGCCAGCCGAAGAGGTCTACGCCCTGTTCATCGTAGTACTGAATGAACAGCGACTTCTTGAGGGGCTTCAGTACCCAGAAGGTGGTCGTTACCAGGAAGAAATAACCAGCCATGAGCGCCGCCACCGGCGCCTCGGGACCACGAATGTCGAGCAACGCACGCAGCGGGCTCCGGGATGCGGACTCAGGCATGGAACGTGCTCACCATTAAGTTATTGAAGGGCGGCTCCGCCGAGGATTTTGTCGAGCGAGGGGCGCCTAACCTAAGAGTGAGAAGCCTTCGCGCCAAGCCATAGAAATTTGGGAAGAAATCGCGACTCAAAAAATTCGGGTCTGGGGGAATGGCTTTTCGGTACCGGGTGTTGACACCAACAGAGGGCCAAGGAGGTGTCCTCAGCCCAGTTGCCTACGGCACCGCTCAGTCCTCGCGGGCCGCTCCGTGCGCCCCTCCCGAGCCACCCCAACAGCCAAGCAAGTCCGCCCCCCAACAGCGGGCACGCATAGCGCACGGCAGACGGGCACGCGAGTGACTGCCTAGCGGTGTTTCCGCCCCCCGGTTAACCCCGGGGGGCTTTTTTTTGCCCGTCAGTCGCCGTCATTTCCACTCGATCAGGATGCGGCGGACGTGGCCTTGTTGCTGCCCGCTGAGATCGGCGAAGAACAGCTCGGAGCCGAGCAAGCTGGGCGGTACCGACTGGGCCGCAGCGTCCGAGAGCTCGCTCAGGACCGCGCGCTTTCCCGGCTGCGCCAGAGGTATAGCGCGAATTTCCGCACTGCCTCCGCGATCGACCACCAGCGCGGCGTAACACGCGTCGGCTTCGCAGCTGAGCGCGACGCTCAACGGATTGCCGGGTTTGGCGCTCACGGTCAGCGGAGCGCCGGCGAGACGGGCTTGTGCGTCCAGGCTCGCGACCTTGAGCGCGGCGGTGCTCTGCTGTCCGATCGCGTCCTCGATCCAAGCTACCACCGGCGACGATCCGCGCAGCGCCAGCGCGGGTGAATGCGAGTGAGCGCGTGTTTCGGTGAGACGCTGTTCGGGTGAAACGACGCTCGCATTGCTGCTGCGCAGTCGAATCGAATACAGATCGGCAACTCCCGGCTGTTCGGCGTCTCGTGCATCCGACCACACCGCGAGCACCTCGTCGCCGATCGAGACGAGACGGAGGTCCGTGGCTGCTCCGCGCGCCTGGGTGATGCGTTGTTCGGGCGCGACGCGCTGCAGAGCGCGGTTGACCTTCGCGACGTACACCTCGGGGTCTCCGTCGCGTTCGTCGATCCAGCCCACGACGAAACCGTCGCCCGTGTACGTCACGGCCACGTCGCTCACCTCGCCGGAGCGGCGAGTGAGCATCTTTTGTTGCACTCTCTTTCCGTCCTCGCGCAGGAGTGTCAGAAAGACTTGAGGCTGTTTGTTGTCCTCTGCGCTCCACGCGAGCAATGCCTCGCCGCGCGCCGGATCGCCGGCGGCCAGCGCCACGCCGCCCACCGAGCGCGCGCGCAGTGACAAGACTTCACTGGGCAGCGGCGCGCCTTCCGCGCGGAACGCGCGCGTTTCGAGGCGCGCGCGCAGCGGTTCGAAGCGCCCGTCTGGAGCGGCCTTCTTCAGGCGTTCCCAAGGCAAGCTGGGATCGAAGTAACTGACCCACGCGCACAGCGTCGTGGAACCGATACGCGTGGCGGTGATGTCTGCCAGCGGATCGAGCTCGGCGATCGTGGTCGAAGTGCGAGCGCGCGGCGGCGCGGGCAGCTGGCTCTTTTGCGCAGCGGGCACGAATGTCGAGCTCTTCTTGGCGAGCTCCACCGTGAAGATCGGCGCGGGCGAGCTCGTCAACGCGGACAACGCGAAGCAGCCGCCGCTGGTGCACGTCAGACCCCACGCCAAAGAGGGGCCCTTGCCGCGCAGCGCGGTCAGGCGCAGCGGTTCGGACGCCGCCACCGAAAATTCGCGATCGAACTGCACGAACGTGGGCACGCGCTCGGCGTCGGCGCAGCTTTGCTTGGTGCGGCAGAGCGGCGCGAGCGTGAGCGCCGAGAGCCCGCTCGCCGACGCTTCCAGCTCGGGCAGCGTGCCGAGCGGCGCATCGATCGAGAGCACCCCGCGCGCGTGCCCCGCGTTGCCCTGCGCGTCGAGCGCCGCGACTTCCAGGCTGCGCATCGGAGCGCTGCGCGCGCGCAGCGTCTCCCACACCACGTAAGCGGTCTCGGTGCCGGCAAATGGCGGCACCAGTTGCACGAGCGCCTGTTCGCCGAACGCGTCCACGAGCGGCGCCGGCTTGCGCACGAGCTTGCCTTCTGCATCGACGAGCGCCGCATACACGCGCGATTCGAGCTCGCGTGCGTCGCTCCACGCGAGCAAGAGCTGATTGCCGATGGCCACCATGTCCAGATCGAGCTCGGCGCTGGCATCGGGATTGACGATCACGCTCTTTCGCTCAGCGCGCGTGCCGTGCGCGAAAAGCTCCAATTTGACCGTTCCGCGGTCGTTCTTGTTGGCCGCGCTCTGAACGTGGGCGACGGCGAGCTTGCCGGGCAGTGCCACGGCCTGCCAGGCGCTCGCGTCGCGCACGAGCTCTACCGGCTGACCGAGCAGCGTACCTTGCGCATCGAGCTCGACGGCGGACACGTCTGCGTGGCCCTTGCGCTTGCTGGCCCACAACGCCAGCGTTCCGCGCGGCGTGGCTACCGCGTCCACCCACAGCACCTCGCTCGCCGAGCGCGCGAGCGGAATGGGTTTGCCCCGCGCTTGCCCGCGCTCGCTGAGCAGCAGCGCGACGAGCGCGGAGCCTTCACCTTCGGGTGAAGCGACGACGGCGATGTAACCGGCGTCCCCGGCGGCGCCTGAAGCAGACCTGGGTCCGGCGGGTTCGAGCGCAACCAGGCCGAGCTCGGCAGGAGCTTCGGCGATGCGCTGCGGTGCGGCTTCCGGTGTGAGGTCTGGGCGCAGCGCGACGCTGAAGTAGCTGCGCGCCGTTCCCGCGCGCGCTTCGGCCCAGAGCAGCACGGTTCGACCCGCACCGGTGCCGACGTACGGGCCGTAGGTTCCCTTCGTCACAGTGGCGACGCGCGCGGAGCGGAGCGCGGGCGGGCCCGAATCGCTCAGCTGGGTGTGCGCCGCGCGGCCGGCCCCCGCGCTGGAGCGCGCGCCCTCCGGGCTCGAACTTCCGCAGCCCAGCCAGAGCGTGCAGGACGATACGAGCAAAAGCTCGCGGAGCGTTACCATACAGGGCAGATACCCGCGCCGAAACACGGGCGGCACCCTAATGCCGCGAGTCCATCGAAGCGATGGGAATTTGAGGGGTTCGCTCGACGGCTCGCGGCGCGCGCGCGAAGACCTCGGCCCGGCCCTGCTGTACTAGCCTCTGCGGCCGTGACACTTGCACAGAGGTTACTGGTTGCGATCGGCGTGCTCACGACCGTGACCACGCTCGCGCTCGGGCTCGGCGTGCGCGAGGCCTGGCGTCGCAACGAGGAAGCCCACTTCCGCGACAAGTTCCTGGTCGTGCAGGGCCGGCTCGCGAGCGAGCTCCGCAGCCAGATTCGCGATTTGCCGCCGCTGGTCGCCGCGCTCTGCGAGCACGATCCGGTCGTCGACAGCGCACAGATCGAGCTCGGACGCGACCGGCGCTTGAGCCCGGATCTGCGCACGACATTGCCGCTGCGTGTGCGCGATCTCATGCAAGCCATGCGTCTCGACGAGCTCACGCTGCTCACCAGCGCCGGCGAGGTGCTCGGCGCGGGCCACCAACACGGGCTGGTTGGCAAGGTCGACGCGGAGCTTGCGCGCGTGTTCGAAGCGAAAACGCCGAGCGCGGTGCTTGAAACCGACGCAGCGCCCAAGCTGGTGGCGCACTGCGCGCGCCGCCGTTACGGAGTGACGCTCGGCTTCGTTGCGGCGCGTCACGTGGACGCGCTGTTCAGCGAGATCGGAGAGAGCTACGGCGTGCGACTCTCGCTTTCGCAGGCAGCCCCGCCCGCGACCGAGCTCCAGGCCGTCATGCGGCTCGGTGAGCTCGGCAGCACGACCATCTACGTGAGTCAGCCGCGCATCCCTCTGGAACGCGCGCTGGCTCGCCTCGACACCACTCTGCTATTCCTCGGTATTGCGACCTTCGCGCTGGCGTTCGTGCTCGCGCTGCTCTTGATCCGCGGCTTGACTCGTCCAATCGTGGATCTGGCGCGGCAGGCGCGCGCCGTGGTGCACGGCGATCCCAAGCCCGTGCAGGGCCGCGGCGGTCGCGAGCTCGAGGAGCTGGCACTTTCGTTCAACAGCGCGCTCTCGGATCTGGCCGGGCTGCGCAAGCGCCTGGCAGCGACCGAGCGCATCGCTGCGCGCCGTGAGATCGCGCGCCGCGTGGCGCACGAGATCAAGAACCCGCTCGCACCGATTCGCGCGGCCGTGGAAACGTTGCGTCGCCTGCGCGCGCGCAACGACGCCGCTTTCGACGAGTACTTCGACGAAGCCACGCGCACGGTGCTCGACGAAGTCGCGCGCATCAGCAATATCGTCAGCGAGTTCACGCGCTTCGCGCGCCTGCCGCCGCCGAGTCCCGCGCCGCTCGACGTGCTCGAGGTCGCGCGCCAGGTGGTGGGTTTGCACGCCGCCACCGGCACGCCAGTCGAGCTCGTGGCCGAGCCTTGCCCGAGCCTATTTGCGGATCGCGATCAGATCATTCAGGTGCTGACCAACCTGGTGCAGAACGCGCTGGATGCGGTCCAGGACCGGCCGGACGCGCGCGTGCGGGTGGAGGTTCGCCCGGCGCAGGGAGAGCAGGTGCTGCTGCGTGTTCAGGACAATGGGCCGGGTGTACCGGCCGACCTACAACCCAAGCTGTTCGAGCCGTACATGACGACCAAGCCGAACGGCACCGGCCTCGGCTTATCGATTGCCGAGCGCATCGTCGTCGAGCACGCGGGCGAAATCCGATACACGGATGCGGCGGCCGGCGGGGCCGTTTTCAGCGTGCTCCTTCCGCTGGCTGGGCCGACATTGCTTCCCGAAGCCCCCAGCTCGCAGCGCAGCGAACCACCGTCCTACACGGGCCGATGACCACGGCACGCGTATGTGTGCGCGGATTAGGCCGCTTTACGGGTCAAGTCGTGCTGGCGGAGGTCCGCTGAAAGTGCGAGAAAAGTGGCGGCCCTCGGGCGCCTTTCGCGTCGTGTACGTTCGGGACTTGTTCGCCGCGTCTCCCGCCCACTAACCTTCACTTCGAGCGGGCACACGCCGGGCTTCTCCCGAGTGCTGCCAGCCACCGTCCCTTCCTCCCCAATGACCCCTCCCTCTCAGCGCCAGACTCTGGGCATCATGGCAATTCTGCTCGCCTCTGCCATGGTGGCGCTGCGTTGGGCAGAGTTTCTTCTGCCCGCCGCGCTCTTGGCCGTCGCGAGCGGCCTCGTGGTGTGGCTGACCGGCAGTGGTGCCGCTGCCAGCCCGCTCGCGCTCGAACCGTTGCGCGCCGCCGTGCGCAAGCTGGGGGAAGGGCGCCGTCCCGAAGTGCCAGCCGACGCCGGCCCCGAGATGCGCAGAGTGTTCGAGGATCTCGAGGAGGTCGCGGATACCGTTAGCGCGCTCAGGCAACGCGAAGAGCAGCGCCAGGCGGACATCGACCAGGCCTCGCGCGCCGTGAGCGAGCTCCTGCGCAGTTTGACGGATGGTGTTTCCACGCAGATCGAAGCCAGTGAGCAGTCGGCTCGCTACATCAAGGAGATGACCTCCTCGCTGCGCGAGATCGCACAGCACGTGGAAGTGCTCGCCTCGGGTGCCGAGGAGTCGAGCTCCTCGATCCTGGAGATGACGGCCACCAACGACGAAGTCGCCGAAAACATCGTCGAGTTGGCCTCGAGCGTGCGCGAGACCGTCGCGTCCATCGAGGAAATGGCGTTTTCCATCAAGGAAGTCGCCAAGAACGTCGATGCGCTCTCGCTTACCGCCGAAGAGACCAGCTCAAGCATGAACCAGATGGACGTGTCCATCGACCAGGTGCAGTCGAACGCCAATGAAACGGCGCGGCTCAGCGAGGAAGTGGCGCAAGACGCCGAGCGCGGCGCCGAGGCCATCCTGAAGACCATCGGCGAGATCTACCGTATCAAAGAGAGCAGCCAGGAAGCGGTCGCGGTGATCAGCAACCTGGGCTCACGCATCGACGCCATCGGTCAGATCCTGAACGTGATCGACGAGGTCGCCGAGCAGACCAACTTGCTGGCGTTGAACGCAGCCATCATCGCCGCGCAGGCCGGTGAGCACGGCAAGGGCTTCGCGGTCGTGGCCGATGAGATCAAAGATCTCGCCGAGCGCGCAGGCGCGAGCACCAAGGAGATCGCAGATCTCATCAAGACCATTCAGTCCGAGAGCAAGAACGCGATCCAGGCCGTGGAACGCGGCGCGCAGAACGTCGATCGCGGCGTGGAAGTGTCGAATGAAGCCGAGCGCGCTCTGAAGAAGATTCTGGAAAGCTCCCAGAAGAGCACGAACATGGTGCGTGCAATTGCGCGCGCCACGGTGGAGCAGGCCAAAGGTTCGAAGCAGGTCACCGATGCCATCGGCCGCATCGCCGAAACCGTGCAGCAAATTGCGGCCGCCACTGCTCAGCAGGCGCGCGGCTCGGAGCTGATCATGAAGAGCGGCGAGAAGATGCGCACGATTTCCCAGCAGGTCGAGCGTTCCAGCCAGGAGCAAGCGCGCGGCGGTCGCCAGATCACACAAGCCATCGAAGGCATCAGCAACATGGTGAATCAGCTGAACTCGGCGCACCGCAGTCAGGCGCGCGGGTCGGAGCACGCGCTGGCGGCCGCATCGCAGA
>DATHEN010000289.1:0-2594 GCA_035318565.1 Polyangiaceae bacterium | reverse complement strand
TAGCAAGGACGCTCAACGCGGGCCATCTCGACGGGGAATGAACCCTGGAACGGTGCGCGGCCGCAACCCGATTGTGGCCATTTCTACCGTCTCACGCGCGTCTCGGTCGGCTGAGCGCGAAGCCCCAGCCCAGAAGCTTGCCGGCGACGCCCGGCGAGACGCGGCTGAACCAGTCCGTCAAATAGGCCTCCGCGCCGACGCTCACGTGCGACTGCCGGCTGCGAAGCGCTCGAGCGATGCGCTCCGCGACCACGGCCGGCGGGCGGGCGTGCTTTTCGAGCAGGTCGGCGAGCTTGTCGACCACACCGTCCGCGGCGTGGCGCGACGAACGCAGCACCTTCGTGCGGATCGGCCCGGGGAACACCGCCGTGACACCCACGTGCGTGCTCGCGAGCTCCGCGCCCAGACTCTCGCTGAAGCCGCGCACCGCGAACTTGGTCGCGGAGTAGCTCGACTGCATGGGGAGTCCGAGAAAGCCCGCCATGCTCGAAATATTGACGATATGCGCCTCGTCCTGCGCGAGCAGATGCGGCAGAAAGAACTTACAGCCGAATAGCACTCCCCACAGATTCACACCGATGATCCATTGCAGGTCCTCGATGCTGTGATCTTCGAACGTGTGCGCGATCGTGACCCCGGCGTTGTTGACGAGCACGTGGACTCCGCCGTGCTCGCGGACGACCTGCTCGGGGAGCGCTGTCATGGCCGCTCGATCGCCGACATCCAGCACGTGCAGCGAAGCGCGGCGTCCGCGCCGCTCCACCTCGCGCGCCGTTTCAGCGAGTCCGTTCGCGTCCACGTCGACCAAAGCGAGATGGCAGCCTTCCGCAGCGAGGCGCTCGCTCGTGGCACGGCCGATGCCGCCCGCCGCCCCCGTGACCACCGCCACGCGGTTCGTGAGGCGTTTCACGACGTGCCGAGCTCCGGCGTGCGGGGACCGTCGAGCACGCAGCGCACGCCTCCCGCGTCCATCTCGGCGATGCAGGCGTTGCAATTGTTGCAGCGCGTACGTGTCTTTTTACCAGACTGCATATCCGTCACCAGCGCCGGATCCGCGATCAGCGCGCGACCCATCGCGACGAAATCGAAGCCTTCGCGCATGGCGGTATCCAGATTTTCGAGTGACACGGCGCCGCCCAATAGCACGAGCGGGAGTGAAGTCGCGCGCCGCACGTGGCGAGCCATGGGCAAGAAGAACAGCTCTTCGAACGGGTAAGCCCGCACGATGCTCGGCCCGAACAGACGCAGCGCCAGGCGCTGAGTGCGGCTCTTCTCCACGGCAATCATGGCGCTGAGCGGCCGTCCGCCGCGCAGCAGGTAGAGCGGCGTCTTGCTCGTGAATCCTCCGCTCAGCACCAGCGCTTGCACGCCATCGCTCTCGAGCGTCTTCGCGACGGTGACAGCGTCCTCGAGCTCGAGCCCGCCGCGAAAGCCGTCGGATAGGTTGATCTTGGCGAGCACCGCGAGCCGCTCGCCGACGGCCTCGAGCACGCGCCCCAGCACCTGCCGCGGAAAGCGTAGGCGATTTTCGATGCTGCCTCCGTACGCATCGCGGCGCCGGTTCACCGAGGGGCTCAGGAACTGGCTGAGCAGGTAACCGTGTCCCAAATGCACCTCGACGGCGTCGAAGCCGGCCTCGCTGGCTTGCCGGGCTGCGCGCCCGAAATCAGCGGCTGTGCGCTCCATGTCGCTCTCGCTCATCGCCGACGAGAAAGGCAACCCCGAGAGCACCCCGTACGCGTTGAAGGTCCGGGACGCAGAGAGCGGCGCGCGTCCGAGCGCGCGGTTCTTCGTGAAGAAGCCACAATGCCCGATCTGCAGCGACGCCGCCGCTCCCTCTCGATGGACCGCGTCCGTCAGAGGGCGCAGGGCCAGCGAGTTCTCCGCGCTCATCAACAGCTGGTCTTTGAACGTGCGCCCCTCGGGCGACACCGCGCAGTAAGCGACCGTCGTCATGGCCACTCCGCCCGCGGCCAGCGCCGCATGGTGGGCGACGAGCGCGCTCGATGGCACCCCACCAGGGGTCATGCCCTCGAAGGTCGCCGTCTTGATGATGCGATTTCTGAGCGCGAGCGCGCCGATGCGCCCGGGCTCAAAGGCCGGGTGAGCCGAAGGCGGCGCCAGCGGTAGCGCGGCGCCGCCTTTACCGTTTGGTTCCTGGTTTCGAGGAGCGTCGGCCATGGGGTACTCGAGGAGTTTCAATAGAGGACCGTAGCGGAGAGTGCGCCACCGAGAATCCAGCCCTCGCTGGCGAAGCCCGGCCAACCCGGATTGTTCGTCTGCAAGCCGGCCGCGCTCGTGATCGGCGCCTTGGTGATGCTGTCCACGGAGCCATCGGGCAGCTCGTCGACGATCAACTCGTCTTTCTTGCTCTGATAGCGCTGCAAGAGCCGCTGCGCTTGAGCCTGCAGGCCGACCTTGATCGAGAACGTGGCCACCGGGAACTGATACTCGCCGCCGAGCAGCAGGCCGATGCGGTCGTTGTCCACGTAGTTGCTGCGACCGGTCTGAGCGGGGACCGGCGTGGGCTGATAATTGACGTCGGCGTACGTGCTCACCACGCCACTGCGGTGGCGCACGCCCAGCGAACCGGC
>DATHEN010000288.1:0-5340 GCA_035318565.1 Polyangiaceae bacterium | reverse complement strand
CGCGAATGGGCGCTCTCCGATTATGCGCGCATGGCGGGCGGGCGAGTGCTGGTGCGGCTCGGCAAACACCGCGCGGCGCTGACCCGCCTCTCGCGCCCCACTCAGAGCGAGGTCGTGCGCGACGAACGGCGCCTGCTCGTGGCCGAGGCCGCGCAGAACAGCGGCGATCAGCGTCTCGCCATCGAGAACTGGCGCGCCTATTTGGCCAAGGCGGACACGCCCGTGCAGCAGCGTTTGCCGGTGGCTCTTTCCCTGGCCGATGCGCTGCTCGCGGAAGCGGCAATGCCTGCTGCTAGCGCCGCACCGGCTGCCAGCCCGAGCGGACCGAGCCTGGCGAAGCACGCGAGCTTCGGGGCGGAGGGCGATGCACGTGTGCTGGAGGCGCTGAGCTGGGCGCGGCGTACGCGCGTCCAGGGCTTCGAAAATCTACAATTCGTCGAGCGTTCCCGCGCGCTCGAGACGCGAGCGCTCGAGCTGCTGCCCGCGGCGCAGCGTGCACGCGCCGCCTTGCCGAGCAACGAAGAAGAGCTATTGCGCGGCCAAGCCTTGCACGACGGCAAGAAGTACGAGGAAGCGGAGGCGGTCGCGCGCGCGCTGCTGCAACGCTTGGGCAAAGTGCCGGCGGACACCGCTGCCGCCTGCGCGGCTGCGATCCTTCGTGCCAAGGCGCTCGCGGGCAGCAAGCAGTGGGGTAAGGCCGCCGACGTCCTGCACCAGCACCTGAGCTTCTGTAGATTCGACCGCGAGGAGCTGGCGCGTGCCTTGTTTTTGGCGGGCAAATACGCAGCGGCAGACGGCCGGCATGCGCTCGCCATCCAGGTCTCCGAAGAGCTCGAAAAACAGCTGCCCGAGCACCGCTTGGCCGACGACGCTCGCTTGCGCGCTGCGCTCAGCTACTACGAGCTCGGGTCAGAAGCCCGCTTCACCGAGCTGCTCACCACCATGCCGGAGGACTATCCGGAGGGTGACATGGTGGCTGACGGCGTCTTCGGCCTGGCTGTGCGCCGCATCGAAAAGGGAGATTGGTCGGGCGCCGCCTCGGTACTCGAACGCGCGCACGCACTGGTTGCGAAGAACGACCCCGCGCGCGGTCAGGAGTTTTCGGGTCGTGAACGCTACTTCCGCGCGCGCGCCTTCATGGAGACGGGCGAGCGCGAGCGAGGTCTCGCGGAGCTGGAAGCCATCATCCGCGAGCTGCCGCTCTCCTATTACATGTTGCACGCGTATTCGAGGCTCGTGGACATCGATCCGTTTCGTGCCAAGCAGGCGCGCGACGCGGGCATCGCTCTTGCGGTAAAACAGCCGTTCTCGTTCACGCGCCCACGGGAGTTTTCCGCGCCCGGCTTCGTGCGTGTGATGGAGCTGCTGCGTGCCGGAGAGTTCGACTTCGCACACCGCGAGATCGCGGCACTCGGTCTGTCAACGAGTGAAGTGGCGCCGCAGGTGCTGTGGGGGATCGCGCTCTTGTACGCACGCGCCGGTTCGGCGAAGTTGTCCCACGCCGTGGCGCGCGGCTTGCTCAGCGATTGGCTTGCGCGCTGGCCCGCGGGCGATTGGGTGCGCGCGTGGGAGCTGGCTTTTCCCCGGCCTTATCGGCCGTGGATAGAGGCGGCCACGAAGAAGAACGGCATCCCCGAGTCGCTCGCGTACGCGGTGATGCGTGAGGAGTCGGCGTTCGATCCCGAGGCCGAGAGTCCGGCGGACGCACACGGACTGATGCAGCTCATCGTTCCGACTGCTCGTGAGTTCGCGCGCCCCCTCGGGTTGCCCTACGATCCGCGTTCGTTGAAGCGACCGTACGTGAACGTCGCGCTCGGCTGCCGAGTGCTCGGGAAATTGACGACTCGCTTCCCCAAAAATCCGTTGCTCGCCATCCCGGCGTACAATGCCGGTCCGGGCCGTCCGGTGCGCTGGCTCAAGGAACGTCCGCACGTGGACTTCGACGTCTGGGTCGAGTTGATCCCCTTCAACGAAACCCGCCGCTACACGAAGCGCGTGCTCGCGAGCCGCGCCGCCTACGCCTACCTCTACGAGCACGAAACGGCAGACCTGGCGATGTCCCTGCCGAGCAAGCTCTCGCTCTAGAGCCCATCTCATGAATGACTGATCGGCTCGAGTCTAGCGATTGGGCAGGCGATACACGACTTCGGTGCCGACGATGAGATCGTGCGCCGCGCGCTTCTGAGGATGAAAGGCGGCGAGCACCAGGCCCGCGACGTACAGCAACGTGAGCAGCGCGTTGCCGATGACGATGGCCGTGAGCAGCGCCTGCAGGGCGTCGAGCTCGCTCGGCTGCATGCGCTCGAGCGTGGCTTTGAGGGCGCTCCTGCCCTCGCTCAGCAGAATGATGAACCCGATCAAAAATGGCAGCCACATGCTCGAGAGCGTGCGTGCCATGGAACGCAGGAGGCCCAGCTTGCCGCCGTCACTGCGGCGGACTTGCAGGTTGAACAGATACTTACCGAGCGTCTGTCCAGTCAGTCCTTGCGCGAGCGTGACATACACCAGATGCAGCAAGAGCCCGACCCAGCCGAACAGCGCCACCGCGCCGCCGGCGATGACCACGTCGATGGCGACGGCCGCGGCGCGCACCCAGAAGCCCGCGCGTTGTTCGCTCGCGGGCATGGCGGCGACCAGCGCGTCGGTGAGCTCGCGGTAGCTTTCGTAACGCCCTGCCGGGTCCTTGTGCATCAAGCGGGTGATCACGTCGGCCAGCTTCTTGGGTACGTTCGGCGCGAGCTCGTGCATCGCGACCGGATCGGTCGTGAGTCGCTGCGAGATCACCGCCACCGTGCTGTTGCCCTGAAAGGGCGGACGCCCCGTCAGCAAGTGATAAAACGTGGCCCCGAGCGCGTACATATCCGCGCGCTGATCCAAGTTCTCCGCCAGCGCCTGTTCCGGCGCCATGTAGAGCGGGCTGCCGATCACCGCGCCTTCGACCGTGATGGACGTATCGGCTTCACGCAGCACCTTCGCGACGCCGAAGTCCGCGATCTTGACGGTGCCGTTGCGGTCGATCAGCAAATTGCCGGGCTTGATGTCTCTGTGGATGATGCCTTCTCGTTCTGCGTCCGAGAGGCCGCGCGTGACCTGCAACATCAGCTGGCGCGCCTGCTCGGGAGCCACACGTTCACGGCGCACGAGGTACTCTTCGAGCGTGCCGCCTTCCACGTACTCCATGGCCAGAAACGACACGGGCTTGCCCTGCGGTCCGAGCGTCCGCCCCACGTAGTAGATCTGCACGACGTGCGGCGAGTTCAATTTGGCCTGTGCGCGCGCCTCGCGCGCAAAGCGCTCGTGCAACTCCACGCTGTCCGAGAGCTCGTCGAGGAGCAGTTTGATGGCAACGGTGCGATCGAGCGAAACATCGCGCGCGCGGAACACGGCTCCCATGCCGCCGCGCGCGAGCGGACGCTCGATCCGGAAGTGATCGAGCGTAGTGCCTACCCAGTCACTGGGAGTGGCTTGCGACAGTGCAGGTGTTGCTCCAAGACCACTGTCCACGGTAGTCGCCGTCTCGCTGCTCACGGCGTGATGGCCGCTAACCGCGGGCAAAGTATCGAGAATCTCCAAGACCGGCGCATACATGCCGGCACCATGGCGCAAGCGGCGTGCCACACCCAGCGCGCGGGTGCGGGTGACGCGTCACGTCGTGAAGCCGCAGTCTTCGCGGAATACCTTGCTCGTGAGGTGCCGGCGCGCGCGGCGCTTGGCGATCATGTTCTGAAGCCGCGCCTCCGGTAGTACGTCTCCGGCTTCAGCGACCTCTTTGAGCGTCTTTTCGTAATTGACGCGATCGCTCTTGAAGCAGTAGTAGCGCGTCGCCAGATTGAGCTTCGTGGACAGGAACTTGCCCTGGTTGAGCTCGAGCGCGCGATCGAAATGTTTCTTCGCTTCGTCGAGCTCGGCGACCGCTGTGCGTGCGTGATACGCGCCCAGAATGGTGTGGCCCATGGCCCAGGACAACGTCTCGTCGAGCTCGACCGAACGGCGCACGATCTCGGCTCCGACATAGAGCTCGCCGACCGTTTCCGGCAGGTCGGTGGATGCGGCCACTTCACTCACCCAAGCGAAGCCGACCCAGAGCAAGTCTTCGGCCTCTGACTTGTGCTGGAAGTTCTCCTGCAGCCACGCGCGGATCGTCGCGTTATTCTTGCGCGCTTCTTCGAAGCCGCGCGTGTGCAGCTTGAGCAGTTGGATGCCGTAGTACTTCGCGCGCCGGTGACCGGCGCGCAGGCGTAGCAAGTTGTACTCCGCCAGCGTGTCGTCTTCCTTTTCGCGCGCCGCATCCCAATCGTCTTCCATGAAGCCGGCCGACGCGCCCGACCAGGCTTTCGTGAGAAGAAACAGACCATCTGCGTTTTCGGGCCTCAGGCTGTGCATGCCTTCGAACGTCCCGAGACTGCCCTGAGCCACGGAGCGCGCGACCTCGTAATCCTGAATCGTGCTGACCGCGTCCGAACCCTGACGTGTGCTGCGCATCTGCCCGTCGACCAGGATGTTCTTGAGGCACCCGGACGTGCTCAATGCCAGCATGGCTCCGAGCAGCGAGCCCATGAACCGTGAGACCCTGAAAGAGGAGGGGTGAGGCAGTATACGCCGGGCTTTCATGGAGCCTTTTATGACCCAATCCTCGAGAAGCCGTCAACGCTGCTCGCTAGTCCCTCGGCGCCCCCCTCGGCCGGGCGGGCTTATCAGGCCAGGACGGCGAAAAAAGCCGCGCGCTGGCGAGACGAACGGCGCTATACGCGAAACGGGTCTGACAGGAAGGTGGCATGTCCGAGCTCGATTCGCAGTGTTTGATGGCATTTCCGGAGTGGCTCCAGCGCTTGCCCGCCGACTCGCGAGCGTTTGCGGACGTGCTCCAGCAAGCGGACGCACCCCGGCCGGTCCGCGCAGAGGCGGCTGCGGCGCTCAATCACCTGGTGAAATCGCTCGATCTGGTTCCGCAGAGCATCGAAGAGTTGGGCTTCATCGAAACCGCGTTCGTGCTGCGTGCGGCGGCCGCCCGCATGCTCCAAGACTCGGCGGACGCATCTGACTCGACACAGAGCGCCGATCGAGACACGCAGACCTCGGATCCGGCTTCCGTGTTCTCCGCCCTAGCGGAAGAAGCCTCGCTGCTCGAGCCGTTTCTCGGTGCGGACTTCCCACGTTTCACGCGCTACATGGGTTCGCTGGGCGAGCTCGTCGTGCGCGGGCGATCGGTGCCTGCTCTTTTGAACGACGTCGACCCGCGCAGCGAGCTCTGCGACATGGTGACGAGCTGGGCTGCGAGCTACCGCGCTCCGCGTTTCGTCTCCGACGCCAAGAGCCTGGTCAAAATCAGAGCGTTCTTGA
>DATHEN010000287.1:0-14125 GCA_035318565.1 Polyangiaceae bacterium | reverse complement strand
GGCTTTGACCCCGGCATGCTCGCTGGCGAAACGCTCGCCGAGCACGATATCTCGCGTCTCGATGCGAATGCTGCCGCCTGCAGGCATGGCGTCGCGAGCGTTGACCACCAGGTTCAGCACCACCTGCTCGAAGCTGCCGGGATCCACGCGCACCTTGCCGGCCGCTGCGTTCACGGACGTGGCGAGCTCCACGTCTTCACCCACGATGCGTTTGAGCATCTTGTCCATGCCGACCAAGAGCTCGTTCAGGTCGACGA
Source organism: Polyangiaceae bacterium (assembly GCA_035318565.1). Taxonomy (GTDB): domain Bacteria; phylum Myxococcota_A; class Polyangia; order Polyangiales; family Polyangiaceae; genus DATDJP01. The sequence goes on along the minus strand of DATHEN010000287.1, from coordinate 13,868 downwards.
CCTTGGGCTCGATCACGCGCTGCCGGCTGAACAGGAGTAGTTGCCGGGTCAGCTCCGCGGCGCGCTCACCCGCCTTGAGCATCTCCTCCACGTCGGCGCGCACCGGGCTCTGCGGTCCAATGTCCGTGAGCACGAACTCTCCGCAGCTGAGGATCACGGACAAGAGATTGTTGAAATCGTGCGCCACACCTCCCGCGAGTCTGCCCACTGCTTCCATCTTCTGTGCCTGACGCAGGCGACCTTCACTGTCTCTCAGCGCTTCTTGCGCATTTTCACGCTCGGTCACGTCGTTCGCGAGCACGAGTCGCTCGCGCCTGCCCTCGAAGGTCATGTCGTGCCGCTTGACCTCCACCAGCAAGAGGGAGCCATCCTTCTTGCGGTGGCGCACCTTCAACGGCTCCGCCGTAGGACGATTCAGATCGACGAGTCGCGCCGGCACGTCCTCGGGCGGCCAAAGGTCCACGAGCGTCATCGTGGAGAACTCCTCTCGGCTGTATCCGTAGTGTTCGACGGCAGCGTTGTTCACGGACGCGAACGCCAGCGTGTCGCGATCGAACACCCACATCGGCAGCGGACCATCGCTGAAGAGCGCTCGGTAACGCGCCTCGCTGTCACGCAGCGCTTGTTCCAGCTGGCACTCCTTTTCGCGGCGCATCCTGCGATTTTTGCTCTCGCGCAGCTCGCGCTCCACGGCCGGCACGAGCCGCGAGAGGTTGCCCTTCGTCACGAAGTCGAGGGCGCCGGCGCGCAAGCCCGCGACGGCCGTCTCCTCGCCGATCGTCCCCGAGACGATGATCAGCGGAATGTCGAGCTGGGTCTCCTCGAGCACTGCGAGCGCGCCGAGCGCACCGAATTGCGGCATCGACCAATCGGAGATGATCGCGTCCCAACTTCCCGACATGAGCGCCGAGCGCATGGCTTCGGCTTCCTGCACCCGCTCGAATTCCGTCGGGCGGCCGAGGCCACGCAGCTCGCGCATCACCAATTTGGCGTCGGTGGCCGAGTCCTCGACCAGCAAGACGCGCAGCGTCTGGTTCATGCCCCGCGATTCATGGGTGGAGGTTCATTGAGCACGAGCCAGAACAAGCCGAGCGTGCGGATCGCATCGGTGAACTCCGAGAACGCGACGGGCTTGCGCACGTAGGCGTTCGCGCCCAGGGAATAGCCCTTGGCGCGGTCCTCGTCCTCCTTGGAAGACGTGAGGATGATGATGGGCACGAGCTTGGTGCGCTCGTCCGCCCGAATCTGACGTAAGACCTCGAGCCCATCGACACGCGGCAGTTTCAAGTCCAGGAGCACGACAGCCGGCAGATCGTTGACCTCGCGATCCGCGAACCGGCCCGTGCCGAACATGTATTCGAGCGCCTCTTCGCCGTCGCGCACCACGATAATCTCGTTGGCCAGGTTGCTCTTGTTGAAGGCGCGGATGGTCAACTTTTCGTCGGACGCGTTGTCCTCTACCAGCAAAAGGGCCTTGTTCATGTCGTTGCTTCTCCTGCACCCTCGCGAAGTGTGAAGTAAAACGCGGCACCCTGACCGACGTGCCCTTCGGCCCAGATGCGGCCGCCGTGCCGGTGGACGATGCGTTGAACCGTGGCAAGTCCGATACCAGTCCCGGGAAATTCCGCAACAGTATGCAGCCGCTGAAAGGGCGCGAACATCTTCTCGGCATAGGCTTGGTTGAAGCCCGCGCCGTTGTCTCGCACGAAAAACGTACGTTCTCCGTTCGTTTCCGTGACACCGAACTCGAGACGCGGCAGCGCCACGTGGCTCGTGAATTTCCAGGCGTTCCCCAGCAAATTCTCCAGAATTGCGCGCGCGAACTGCGGATCCATCTCGGCCTGAACCGATTCGGCGACGACGAGCTCGTAGCCGGGCCGCGGGTCGGCGGCTGCAAGCCTTTTGACTACATCGTGCGCAAGCGCGCTGAGCTCGACGGTCGCCGTGCGGAGTTCGGTTCGGGTCACGCGTGACAGCGAGAGCAATGCGTCGATCAGCTCGGACATGCGCTGCGCGTTTTCCAGGATTTCGCGCAGACAATCCTTGCCCTCTTCGTCCAGCTTGTCTTCATAGTCCGCCAGCAGCACCTCGGCGAAACCGCTCACGCCGCGCAGCGGGGCTCGGAGGTCGTGCGCAACCGAGTAACTGAAGGATTCCAGCTCGCGATTGGCGACCTGGAGCTGCGCGGTACGTTGCCCGACGTGGCGCTCGAGCTCGTTGTTCATCTGCCGGATGGCTTCGTTGGCAGCCGACAACTCGCGGGTACGTTCCTCGACCTTTACCTCGAGCTTCTCTTGAGCTCGCAAGAGCTGTCCCTGTACGCGCGCCAAGCTCTCCGCCATGTGGTTGGCGTGCTCCGCCAGCTCGCCGAGCTCGTCGCGCTGTCTGACCTCGATGGGCGGTTCGAACACACCCTTGCCGAAACGCTGGAATCCGGCCGTCAGCTCGGCGAGCGAGCGCAGCAGGTCTCGGTGGGTGGCGATCAGGAGGACCGCCACGAGCACGAGAAAGCCGACGCTGATGTAAAGCTGATAAGTGCTCCCCGAGGAGACCGCTCTCGCTGCAGACGTGAAGGCCTCGTCGAGATCGCGCCGTTCGAAGCGAGTGGTCCTCTTGAGCTCCTCCGACAACCGTGTGTGCTTGAGCTTCATGGCCGCGATGGCGTCGACCAGGTCCTCGCCGGTCTCTTCCGCGATCAAGCGGCGCGACACGCTATCGGCGGTCAGGTAGTAGTCCTGCAGGGCGCGGCGCAACGCCGCGACATCACTCGGATTTAGCGCGCCGCGCGCGCCATCCAGCTGCGCTTCGAACTTGCCTTTCAGCTCACGCGGCGTGGCGAGCGCGTCGAGGTCGCGAGCCGCAACCGCGTCCTGAAATCCGCGACTGATGCGCTCGAATTGTCCGTACAGCTGGGGTTCGAGCTCGACCCTGGGCACGTAACGTTCTCGGATCGTGGTCAGCTGCCGGCCCACGCTCTGCGCGATGAGCACGTTCGATATCACGCCGAACAAGAAAGCGAGCGCCGCGATGCCGGCAACGGCCATCAACTTGCGACGCACCGTGAGCCGCATCCCCAGAGCTTTACCTGTTCACCGTCACGACCCTCGCGCCGCGCAAGCTAGTTGTCCCGGACACGTAGCCGATCGCCCCTTCGTGCTTGAGCACGAACTCGATCACCTTGCCGTCGCTGTCGAACTCTGGAGGCGGCACGTCGCGACCGGCGAAGATGCGCTGCTGCCAGTAGGCTTTGACGGCCGCGACCGAACGATCGAGCACTTCTCTGCTGAATCTGCGCCGAACGGGCGCCCGCGCGCTCAGGTCCGCCGGACGGATGACCGACTGGTGCGGCCAGCGCGTCACTTTCTTGAGAAACGCATCCTCGAGAAACTTGCGATCCACCGCGCTGAGCCTATTGGCCGGATGAACGACGACGCGATACGCCAATGGGGGCGCCTCTTGCGCCTGCACCCGCGCCGCGAGCGCGATCAGCGCGAGCAACAGGCCGAGCAGGGTGACAGCGAAAGCGCGCATGGTCTTGTCAGAAGTGTGCGGTGGTCTTGACGAAGAAGGCAGCCCAGTGGGCGGCGGCGTCCGAAAAGTCGGTTTGACCTATTTGCAGGGGATTGTTGAGGCCGGCCGTGCCTACCATGTAGTGACCCTCGAGCTTGGCCAGCCAGTGAGCGTTGATGTCGAAGCGCACGAAAGCGGCAACGTCGTGCTGAATGTTCTCGCGGCCTTCGCGGTCGTCAACGTTCCGAAACAGCAGTGAATAGTATGCTCCAGGCTGGAGCCACGGCGTCACGCGATAGGTTGCCATCGCGTAGGCCTTCTCGCTGGTCTGTTCCGAGTTGGCTTGGACCGCCTGATTGCTGTTCTCCTGGTCGGCGTGCCAGCGTGTGTACTCCGCCGTCAGCACGAGGTCGGACCAAGCGTACTCGGCAGACGCCACCCACAAGAACGAGTCGTTTTCGGCCACTAACGGTTCGGGGAGGAGAGCGGGGGGGACGAAGACGGTCGCTTCTATTCTAGCCGCTTCGGCGCTGGCACCCAGGCGCAGGCCATCGAGCGGCGTCTCCCAGATCAACCGGCCACCCACGACATATGGAACATGAAAATCCACTTCGAACTGAGAGCTCGGAGGGTTCAGCTCATGGCGGTCCAGGAAGATCGTTCCGGCGAATGCGCGGTACTCGAGCCCGCCCAGCGGCTCGGAACGCACGAAGCCGTAGAGCTCGGCGCCCGTGTGCGCAAACAGGATCTCGCGCGTCTGAAGCGGATACACCGACTGCGGCAGCAGCACGGGAACGCGTGCTGAATCGATGTCCTGGATCTCGTTGTAGAAACCGTAAGGGATCTTCAAGCGACCCGCGCGGAAGCCCAGCCAGTCCTGCCAGCGGTAGTCGAGGTAGAACCAGTCTACTTTCGCGTCGAAGTTACCGGCGGGGCCCAGGTCCTGCGCGAACAGCTGCACGCCCATGCGCAGCGTTTCCGTCAGGCTCTTGGTGAAGTTGATGCCGACTTCGGAAAACTCGAAGCTGCCCTCGGTGGTGCCTTGAGCGAGGTAGTCGTTTTTGAGAGTGAGAATGAAACCCTGACTGGCAAAGGCATGCACCTCCACGGACGCCAGGCTGTCCTCTTGACCGAGCTCCACGGCTTGCGCCGGTGCTGAACACAGCGCCGTCCCAGCGAGCACCAGACTCGCGAACATCCACGTCCGCTCTGGAACGAACGCCAGTGCCCCAAACCCCGGCATTCTGGAGGACCCTCTTCGACCTTTCTGCGCCAGCTTCTCGGTGGGTGCGCGAACTTCGAGTACGACACGCGCCGCGCGCACGGCGAAGTGGACCCGCGTGCATCTTACGGCGATTGACCCGGATAGCAATATTGTCGAGCAGCGTGACCCGCGACGCTCGATAAGGTCGCTTCAGGCGCGTCCCCCAGTGCGTCTTCGTCCCCATCCGAAGCTCTCGATTCGCGCTCGGCGGTGTCCAGGTTTCGGCTGCCCGGAACGGGACTGCAATAGTGTTGCAACACCACCACTAAAGGAGTTACGGCGCACAGCGAACCTGCTTTTCACCCCTGGTTTGACAGCACGCGGTTCGTGACCACTTTCGAGACTTGGAAACACCCATCCGTAAACTCGATTTGTCGGGTAAGAGTCATGAAGAGAAGCGCGCCATGCTGGCGGCGTTCGTCGCGGAGCTGAACGCCAACCCGCGCGGAACGTCTTCCGCTGCACTAAACCTCTGGCTCGGTGAAGTGCTCGATCAGCTCGACGCGGAAGAGATGGGAAGCATCGAGCACACCGAGCTCGAACGTCGCTTTTCGGAGTGGCTCGACACTGCCGGGGACGTGGGCGGACCCGAACAGGAACAAGATCCGGCGCGCGCTCATGCCGTCGGATGGCACGGCAACGCCGGCGAACAAAGCAAGGACTGAAGCGCGGCGGGCTTCAGGGCCTGCACGCCGGAAACTGGGCGGCGCCCGGCACTTCCGCGGCGCTCAGCGCCGACACCTCGCGGTCCATGACGCTGCTTCCATGCACGTCCGTCACGCGCAGCACGTGCGGACCTTTGCCGATACCCGCGGCCGCGACGAAATAGTTGTCGTTGCGCCGCAAAAGTGGCACGGCGCGTCCGCCTTCGGCGAGCCATTCGACCTTGGCGACCGCATGGCGATGATTGCGGATCTGCAGCGCCGTCCAGCCGCGCTCGCGGGTGCGCTCGAAATGATAGCGAATCGGCCCACTCACCGCGCACGGCACGAACTTCCAGCGAATCGCCACGCGTCCCTGCCGCCGCTCGGCGATGCGCTCGAACGCGGCACGGCTCAGATCGATGTCGCCGCGCCCGCAGCGCGGACAGCGGTCGACGATGCGCACGGTGATCGCGCCTTTCGGCCCGGTGATGCGCACGCACGCGCCGCACGCCGCGGAACGCGCGTACTCGCGCGTGTTGAGCGCGCCCACGAGTGCGCCACCGGCTGCCGGCTCGAGGCTGCAATTGCCCATGCGATGCGCGAACGTGTAATACGTGGCTTCGCCTTGCCGTTCGGAGACAGCCGGACACTTCGGTACTCCAAGAGCGCGAATCGAGGGGCGCAGCGTCGCCGCGAGCTCGGGCCGCAGCTCGCGGTCCACGGACGTGCAACCGAGCACGGCCAGCAATGCGAGCGCGAGGCCGCTCGACTTCATGGAGCTTCGATGGGGCCGAGGAGCTCGAGCGCCGACAGCGCCGTGGTTTGGGCCACCTTGCGCACGAAATCGAAGTCGATGGAGCTCACGCTGTCCGGGCCCTGGCCGCAGTGATAGCCGGGGTTTCTGAAGTTCGCCGTGTCCGTGAGCAGCACCGCGGCATAGTCCTGCGCCCAGAAGCTCGCATGATCGGAGCGATAGGCGTCGCGAAGTAGCAACGTATGCAGGCTCGCCAGCTCGAGGCCGAACAGCTCCAGGCCCACGCTGCGCGCGTGCCGAGTCAGGCTGCCGAGCACGTGCCCCGACGCGCCGTTCGCCACCACTGCGATGAAATCCCCCACGTGCTTGCGTTGCTCCAGGCGCGCGTTCAGCTCTGGAAAGAGCGCGCCGAAACCGGGCGGCACGCGCTGCGAGCTCGGCTTGCTGCTGGCAAAGCCGATCGCGTCCAGTGAATACGCCGCAACGACTCGTTCAGAGCGGGCACGCGCGCGCTCGGCGTAAGCGCGCGAGCCGAGCAAACCGCGTTCCTCTTCGTCCCAGCACGCCACCACGAGCGTGCGCTCGAAGCGGCTTTGGCCGAGCACGCGCGCGATTTCCAGGAGCGCCGCCACGCCGGAGGCGTTGTCGTCTGCGCCATCGCAGGCCGGGATGTGATCGTAGTGCGCGGACACGACGACGCGTTCGGGCTTTGCGTTCGGCGCGGCTTTGGTGCCGAGCACGTTCACACCGCTGCCGTACTCCTGGCGCTCGACGCTGTAGCCGGCGCTCTCCAGCGCCGTCACGCAGGCGGCTTGCACTCGTTTCCAGTGCGCGCTGCCCGGCGGCCGCGGCCGAGCCACACTGCGCAACGTTTTCTCGATGCGGTCTCGGTCCAGATCGGCCGGCAGCTGCACCTGGGGCCGCACGGCAGCGGAGGCACTGACCGCCGGTGCCTGCACGGACCGAGCGGACACCGAGGATTTGACCGGCGGTTGAACCGGCCGATTGGCGCGTTTTTCGTTGCAGGCCGGCGCGCTCACGGCGCATAGCGCGGCGCCCAGGAGCCACACGACGGCCGTGTAAGCGTGATTCTGCGGCACGGGGCGGAAAACATAGCCGCTTCAGAACGCGTACGCGAGTGTGGCACCCAGGCTCGGTCCACCGCTGGCGGCGAGGCGCGCCTGATAGCCCGACCGAACCGCCAGTGAGAGCCCCCCATCGAACGGAATGCCCAGCTCACCGAGCAGCCGGACGCCGTACACGTCCGCGTGGGGCATGTTGGTAATCTCCACGATCGGCGAGATCGAGAAGCGTTCGTGAGAGGCGATGTCGAGGCGGCTGAAGATGCGTGTCCCGAACACGTCGATGCTCTCGAAGCCGAGCGTCAACTTCGAGCCGTAGGGATCTCCGAAGAGCAGCGCGCCTCCACCGCCCAGGGAAAATCCCACTTCGGTGAGGCTGGTCAGAAACTCGCCCTCGAGATGCCAGAAGTCGCCGAGCTGAAAGCGCAGCGTCGAAGCGCCGTAGTTCAGCCCGACGTCGAAGCGCGCGTTGGGGTCTTCAGAAGCTTCTAGCTCGCGCTCCACGGGTACCGGCGATTGACCGCGCACGACGCCAGCACGCAGGCTGAACTCACTGACGAACCGCAGTGGCCGGTACGTGTATGCCGCCTCGAGGCGATAGTAACGATCGTCCACGTCGGCGCGTGTGCGCGTGCCGTCCGGAGCCCGAGTGTCGGCGCGGCTCTGCCCGAACGTCACGTATTCGCTGCTCGCAGACATCACCGATCGCCGGCCGTGCAGGCGGCGCAGCAGCGCGCGTTCCCGGACGTCGAGGCGATTTTCCGGCACTTGGACTACGTGCGGCTGGCTGCGCGAAGCGAAGGCGCGGATGCGCCGGCCGTCCAGGAGCTCGAGCTCGACGTTGTACGCGAACCACGGGTACCGGACCTCGGAGGCGGGCACCACGGCCACGTAGTGCTGGAGCCCGCGCCGAAACGGCACCTCGCGAAGCTCCGCGCGCGCCGGAGTCTTGAACACGCACGCCGCACGCTTCACGAGCTCCGGATGCGTGATCCAGGCGCGGATGAGCAGCACCTCCCCCGCCGCTGCCAGCGCGGGCGGTGCGTGGTGCAAGACCGCCTGCTCCACGGCTGCGTCCGAGCTCCGGTTCGGCGCGGGCCCTGCTGCGAGCGGCCGCGTGACCACCACCAGCAGCGCCAGCACGCTCGCGCGCAAGAGTCGATCGGAAGCTCGCGTCACCATGAGTACGTCACCGCCCCACCGAAACCGGGACCTGCGTGGTTGATCGTACGTCCCTGGTACGACCCGCGCGCCGCGATCGTGAGCTCGGGCCAGAGCCGGTAACCCACCTGCGCGATCGCACGAGCTCCCACCTCGCCGCGCAGCAGCGACGTGTCTTGCAGGGCGGCGTGCGGCTCGTCGGGTCGCACGTCGTCCTCGTCCGCGCGCGTGCCCGCGGGCTGATTCGTCACCTCGGTTCGGAACAGAATCGGGACGCGTTGCCAGCTCGAGAGCTCGAGCTGCGTGATCAACCGCGCACCAATGCCGCCCAGCATCTCACCTCCGAGCAGCAGATTCGTCGATCGATCGCTGCCGATGCGCACGTGCAGCTGCGCCCCACCGGCGACTCCGGAGTCGTCGAGGCCGATCACGCCGCGAGCGATCAGCGATGCGCTCGGCGTGAAACCGTACTCACCCTCCAGGTAGCCGTAAGTGAGGCCCACCCGCCGTGCGGACTTGCCTTCACGATCGAGCTCATCGAGCGATCCCCCCACTCCGCGGTACACGCCGAATCCAGTTCGTCCGGCGCGCAGCCCCACGTCCGCAAAGCGCACGCCGAAGTAGCCTTCCGTCTGCCAGACCACGTCATTGCCCCGCAGCCGATTCCAGTCCGCGTAGTCGGTGAGCACACTGACCACCGATTCGTGTGCGAGCGGCGGCAACGGCAGCGGCACGCGCTCGATCTCGATCTGGTTGGGATGGCCAGCGCCGGCCACGACGCTGCGCGCCGCGCCGCTCGCACCCGTCAGCTCCACGAAATACTCGAGCTCGGGGTGCTGCATGCGCTCTGCGGGCAGGGTTACGCCGAAGTAACCGGGACCGAGCGGCTGCATCGGCGTGGTGCGATACGCGACCTCACCAGGACGGCGGGTGTGGAGCACCGCTCCGGCAGCATCGCGCGCCTCGAGCGCGACGCTGAGCGACATGCCGGACGCTGCGCTCTCGGGAGCAGCAAAGCTCACGAGCTCGGGCCGAGTGCGCTCGCTGCCGAGCTCGAGCAGACGCCTGAGCGCCAGCGCTTCCTCGTGCAGGGTCGGGCTGAAACGGCTGCTCGGGTGCGCGTGCACGAAGCCCTCGTAGGCGCGGATGCGCGTCACGACATCGGCGCCTCGCAGCGCTTCGAAGAGCTTCGTGACCGCCAGCTCGGCTTCGTCCATGCGAGTGCTCGCGGAAGCGTGCGAGGCGCGCGCGCGCTCGGGTCTTCGCGGCGCCTGCTCCGGCGTTGACTGCGCGATCTTGCCGTGCAGCACCACGACGTCTCCGGCCAGCGGGGGTTGCTCGAGATCGCCGTCGGCTCGCGCGAGCGCAAGCTCGCTCCGAACTTCTTTCAGCACCAGCCGTCCAATCGAAAAGCGATCGACCACGATGCGACCCGAGACGGGATGCTTGAGCTTGAGCGGACGCCAGAGCTCGAGCACATCGCCCTCGGCCGCGCCCTTTTTTCCGGCTATGTCGACGATCACGTCGTCGCCGTCGACTTTCACGACGTACCCCTCGCTGCTCTCGGCTTGAGCTGCCGCGGCGCGCTCGAGAAAGATCACGCCGAGAAGCGCAAACAGAACGGCACGCGAGTGCACTCCAGGCATGACAGCGCCACAGAGCAAGAGCCAGACCAGGCTTTCATTGCCGGTCGTTCAGGGCTCGCGCAGGCCGAGCTGTGTCCCGAGACCTGTCGTAGTTCCGCTACTCTGTAGCAAACTCCGCACGCACGCGCGCGCTGCACACGAGCTTCGCTCTGCGCAGGGTTTTACCGCTTCGCGCGTTTCGCGCGCGTTCGGGTCTATGCGGTGAGCGCGCGCTCGAGCAGCGTTTGCAAACGCGCAGATAGGGACAAGCCCGCAGCCACGACGCGCGCGCGCTCGCTCATCTTGCTCCAGGTCTTTTTCAGAATGTTTACGAGCTTTTCGTCTGAATGCTGGGTGGCGAATCGCTCGAGCTCATGCTCCATGAACGAAAGGCACAAGGCGTCTTCCATGATGCGCGTATCGTGGTTCGAGTGCAGGTTTTGCTTCAGGTTGATGCGCCGCACCGCGCCGATCACGTCCTCGGCGTAGCCCGACTCGTGCAGGACCTTCTCCGCTTCGTCCGCGTGAAATCGCCCGAGCTGCGTGCGCCACTGCAGGTAACCGACCCGCCCCTCCGGAAAGGCCGAGCGCGGAATGCGCCAGCGTTGCAAGTGCTGGCAGCGGGCCGCGAGCTGCAGGGCTTCGGAGGCATTCGGCTCGAGGCGTTCGACCCACACGGAAAGGCGTTGTGCGTCCAACCATTCGCGCGGATATTCCACGCCTCCGTCGACCTCGCGGTTGGGATCCTCGGAGTTTTTGCGATCGAATGCCGCAATCGCAGCCGCGAAGCGCGCTGAGCTCATGACTCGCCGTATAGTCCAATATCCGGCGTGCGTGGAGCCGTGCGCGCCGCGTCTTCAATGCGCGACGTTGGGAGGGGTCGCAAAGCGGCCCGGGAACGGATCGGCGCTGTTGCGGCGGTCGATTTCGCGATCCGTCCAGGGGAGACGGCTACCCGCTTCGTTGAAGAAAGCCACGCCGATCACGCCCACGTTGCGGTCGCTGCCTTTGCGGGCGGCGTACGAATCGCGCACGCTGCCGAAACGAAATGCCGCCACCTCTTCCGTGCTGCGGCGAAACCCGTCGATCTCGATGCTCGAGAAGGGCTGGAGCAGGTAACCGCGCTTGCCGAACGATCCGGAACGTCCATCGATCACGTCGAGCCCGTCCACGGTCGCGACGGCTTCGATGCGCTCGCGAGAGTGATTCTGGAGCTGAATGATGTAACGCTCGCCATCCACGCCGACGAAATGCGTGCGGCCGCCGCTGCTGAATCCGGCCAGCGGATTGCCATTCGAGTCGAGCAAGCGCACGGTGAGCATCCCGCCACCCACGCTCGCCGAGCTGCTCTCCAGGTCCGAAAAGCCAGCGCGCCGAGCCATGGCGTGCACGCCTTGAGCGTCGTTGTAGAAGAGAGAGGCGACCGCGAACGGACGGTTGGGTTGTTCGCGCGCGAACGGCTCGCTGGAAACGCGACTGAAGCGGGTCTCGCCCCAGGAGGTGCCGAGGCCGGGGCGTTCGTCGGCGGCACGCCGATCGCGCTCACCTTCCATGCGCCGCAGGGCGGAGCCCGCCGACTGCTTCGGCGCAGCGCTCGAGGCACGCGCCTCCGAGGAGGAGTCATCCGCCGCAGGAGCCGGTGAGGGCTCTTCTGCTGGAGTTTGCGGCGCCTCGGAGAGAGCCCCCGGCTGTCCATAGCCCGCAGGTGCGTCGCTCGAAGCCGGTGCGATGGCGCCGCCGCCGGCCTTCCGCGCAGGCGAACCCGCACATGCACTGACCAGCACACCCGTTCCTACCAACACCGCAAACACCTGAAGTCGCATGATTTTCTCCATCGCCCGAAGTCTGCCTTCTCAACGCGGCAGCAGGCCTGTGGCTTACAGAGCGCTCGAGAGGCTTGTTGCGCGCGGTACCGCGGCTATATCAGTCGTATGATAAAAAATTGGCTCTTGCCTATTGCGGCGCTGCTCGTCGTGGCCGGCATCGGCCTCTGGGCCTGGAAGCAACAGCGCGGTGCGCCCGTCCCGTCTCAGCTCGCCGGCGTGGTCGAGTTCGAAGAGCGCGTGTTCAGCTTCGAGGTTCCCGGACGCGTCACGGCGCTGCCCGTAGCGCGCGGGGCTCGAGTCAAAGAAGGCAGCGTGCTCGCCGTGCTCGATGATTCTCTGGAGCGGGCACAACGTGCCGCACGCGCAGCCGAAGCCAGCGCCGCGGATGCCCAGCTCGCGCTCCTGGTCGCCGGCGCGCGCAGCGAGGACGTTCGCTCACTGGGCGCCCGCGTGCGTGCCGCCGGCGCCACGCAGCAGATGTTCCAGACGAACCTCGACCGCGAACGCGCTCTGTACGAGCGAGGATCCACGCCCGTCGCCAGAGTCGATGACCTCGCTTCACAGCTCGCGCGTGCCACGGCCGAGCGCCAAGCGCTGGAGCAGAATCTGAGCGCTTTGCGCAAAGGCGCGCGCGGCGAAGAGGTGCGCGGCGCGGAAGCGCACTCTGCAGCGGCGCGCGCCGTGCTGTCGCTGGAGGACGAGCGTCTGTCGCGCCACCGGCTGCGTGCGACGCACGCCGGAAGCGTGCTCGACGTACACGTGGAGAGCGGAGAAGTGGTGGCCGCAGGCACGCCGGTGGCGACAGTCGCCGACAGCGCCCGGCCCTACGTCGATGTGTTCGTGCCCATAGCGGAGCTCGCTCGAGTGCGGCTGGGCGGCGCCGCCCACGTGCGCATCGACGCTCGCGATCGCACCTTTTCGGGCCGGGTCGAGCACATCGCGCAGCACACCGAGTTTACGCCGCGCTACCTGTTCAGCGAACGCGAACGGCCGAACCTGGTCGTACGCGTTCGCGTCCGCGTGGACGATCCGCGCGAGCAGCTCTACGCCGGCGTGCCCGCGTTCGTGGAACTCGCCGCGGGGTCGTGATGACCAGCGAGACGGTCATAGAAACGGAGCACCTGTCACGACGCTTCGGCGATCTGGTGGCCGTTCGTGACGTCTCCCTACGCGTGAACCGCGGAGAGATCTTCGGTGTGCTCGGCCCGAATGGAGCCGGCAAATCCACAACGATACGCATGCTCTGCGGCATCCTCGATCCGAGCTCCGGTCGCGGCAGCGTGGTCGGCTTCGACATCGCGCGGCAGGCCGAGCGCATCAAAGAGCGTATCGGTTACATGACGCAGCGCTTCAGCCTTTACGAGGATTTGAGCGTCTCCGAGAATCTGACGTTTTACGCCGGCATCTACAGCGTGCCGCGCAAGCAGCGTCGCGAACGCATCGATCGCGTGCTCGAGCAGACCGGCCTCGTAGCACGGCGCGATCAACTCGCCGGTACTCTGTCCGGCGGGTGGAAACAGCGTGTGGCGCTGGCGTGCGCCACCATCCACGAGCCGCCGCTCTTGTTTCTCGACGAGCCGACGGCCGGAGTGGACCCCGTGAGCCGTCGCGAGTTCTGGGATCAGATCCATCGCATCTCCGCCGAAGGAACCACGGTGCTCTTGACGACTCACTACATGGATGAAGCCGAGCGCTGCCATCGTCTCGCGTTCATCTTCAGCGGACGGCTGCTCGACGTGGGCACTCCGGAGGAAGTCGTCGCCAGGCGCCAGCTGTCCGCAGCCGATCTACAAGTCAGCGAAGCCAATCGCGCGGCCGAGCTCCTACGCAACAGCCCCGAAGTCGACGCCGTCGCGCACTACGGTCACGACCTGCGGGTCACCACGCGCGGCGTCGACCCGGTCGCGCTGGTAGAGAGCGTGCTCGGGGCAGGCGGCGTCCAGGTTCTTTCGCTCCGGCCGGCGCGGGTCAGCGTGGAGGACGCCTTCGTGTCCATGGTGCG
>DATHEN010000286.1:0-2714 GCA_035318565.1 Polyangiaceae bacterium | reverse complement strand
GGGTGAGGTTGTTTCCGACTTCCGCAAAATCTACCGAGCCGCCCTCGAAGCCTGGCGCGCCGCTGTGCGCGACGTGCTGTTCCCAGCAGGGACGTGGTTCATGCGCTGGGGACATTGCGCGTCAGTCGCTCCTTCGTAGGCCAACAGCTGACCAATATCGCGCTCCCATGCCGCTTCGAGCCCGAGCCGGTGCATCGGATTCCGTCAGGCTACTCCCAAGCCTCGCACACGCCACGGAGCTGATTGCCGCTGCCGTCAGCACTGTACGGCAGCACCACCAACGCGGCACGACAGACGTCGGCAAATGAGTCTGCAGGCCAACAACAACCCAATGCGATCACGCGGCGCTGCCGCCGCCAAACGCCAACCAGGGTGCGGTTGGTGGTTGGTTGAAGTTTCCTCCGCGTCGACCACAAGACCATCCGCAACGCCATCAGGGATGGGAGGATCGAGGCCGTCCGGGTGGGGAGGGCGTTTCGGATCCCGACGTCAGCGATCGATGCGCTCGCACAAGCGCGGCGCCGCGACAATCGAAGCAGCTGAGTCGTGCACCGTGGCGCAGCGCCGACTTACAGCAAGACCTCCGTTACTTCGCCTTCCGCAATGTCCTTGCCCTCCCACAGCTTGAACTTGTCGCCTGGTCGCAAGCGCCCCTTGATGTACTCCGGGAACAAGAACTTGATCGGGATTCCCGCGCGCTCCTGCCCAGGCTCAAGCGAAACTCCGAGCTGATCCAGCAGCAACCTGCAATCAAAGCCTTCCCCTTCGAAGAAAAACGGAACGCCAAACATAGTTGGTGGAATCGCGCGCTGGCGTCCTCCTTCAGCAGACGACAGTAGCCGAACGCGCGCAATCACATCAGGACGCAACTTGCTATCCAATTTGCACCTCAGGAACCGGCATGAAGGTCCAGACACTCGGAGTGAGTGAAGGCAGCATCGCGTCCGGCACAACTACGGCCGGTACGCCACGATCGACGGTGGCTCTCATCGCAGGCGTGATCGCGGTGGTCCGAACCTGTGTTAAAGGAGAGCAACCTCACCCGGGTTGGCGGCCGAGGTGACCCGCGCCGGCGGCCGCCGGATGACCGGGCGGTAAGACGTTGAAGTTGCTTGCTCCGGCTCTGGAACGCGGCGTGCTCAGCGCGAGCGCATGTCCTATCCACGGCGCGTGTTGCCCGGCAGTACGGTCATGATCACGCGGCGGGCGCTGCGGCGCACCAATCTGCAGCGGCCAGACGCGGAGCTCGACAATCTCTACTTGTACTGCCTCGCCGTGGCCTCCGAGCACCAGCCACTGCGCCGGTCCCCTCGTCGAAGTTCCAGTAACCAACCAAATCGGCATTCGGCGCCGGCTGTAGTGCAGCCGCTGATACTGCGACCTTCGCCTCGACCGCCTCCACGCCCGCATCCGCATCCGTGGAGGCACCACAGGCTTGCAGCACAGCGCCAAGCGCGAGCGCGCGCAAGATGAAGAGGTGTGCCAGTCCGGCGTGGCGCCTGTCCGAAAGCGGAGCGGCGTGGCTCGATCGTGAGGCATCACTCAGAGAGTTGTTGTCCATAGCAACTGCCATCAGCACACCCCTTCGATCCCCGCGCGATCACGACCAGCGACCAGCGGTCGAGCCGCCGCGTGGCGCCTCGAAGCGGGCACTACTACTATGGGTAGCTAGGCGACGTCTAGGGCTGTGTGCGGTTCGTATCGCCCTGGCGGGACTCACATCACACGAAGCACGTTCGAATGTCGTCAGTTGAGACGCCTCGTGATTGCCTTGGCGTGGGTCGCCAGCACGTGCGCGGTGGGCACGTCACGAAAGCGGGCACGCAGGGCGCCCACGTAGCCAACGGTGGGCGAACGACCACGCCGACGCGTGGGGGCGGTCCGGCGTATCCTCGTAAGCGTCTGCATGAGCGAACCTTTACGCTCGGACGCCCCGGCGCAGGGGCGGATCGCGAACCGCTACGACGTGCTGGGCCGGCTCGGTCGCGGCGGCATGGCGGTGGTGTACCGCGTGCGGGACGCGCAAACCGGCTGCGAGCTCGCGCTCAAGCAGCTGCGCACGCTCGAGACGCAGGAGAAGCGCGACCGCTCGCTAGGGCTGTTCGAGCGCGAGTTCCACACGCTGGCACAGCTCGCGCATCCGCGCGTGATCGCGGTCTACGACTACGGGCTCGACGAGGCGGGGCCGTATTACACGATGGAGCTGCTCGACGGCGGCGACCTGCTCGATCGCTCGCCGCTGCCGTGGCGAGAGGCGTGCCGGTTGCTGCTCGACGTGTGCTCGTCACTGGCGCTGCTGCATTCGCGTCGCTTGCTGCACCGCGACGTCAGCCCGCGCAACGTGCGCTGCACGCGCGACGGTAGCAGCAAGCTGATCGACTTCGGCGCGATGACGCCGATGCCCGGCGGCGGCGCGGTGGTGGGCACGCCGGCGTTCTGCGCGCCGGAGAGCTTGCAGCGTTCGGCGCTCGACGCGCGCGCCGATCTGTTCTCGCTGGGCGCGACGCTGTACTACGCGCTGACCGGACGCATGGCGTACCCGGCGCAGAGCTTCGCGGAGATGCTCGACGCGTTCGCCAGGAAGCCTTCGCCACCATCGACGCGCGTGGCCGACATCCCGCCGGCGCTCGATGAGCTGGTGCTCTCGCTGCTCGCCACCGAGCCCGCACTGCGGCCGCGCAGCGCGTACGAGGTGATGCAGCGGCTGTCGGTGA
>DATHEN010000285.1:0-2121 GCA_035318565.1 Polyangiaceae bacterium | reverse complement strand
GATGCAACTGCTTCTTGCTCGAAGCAGACGCAGCCTCATAATCCGTGAGAGCAAGCACGCGGGAAGCAGATTCAAACCGGCAGATGCCCAAGAATCACGAGTTCCTACCGGAGGAAGCCGCAATGAAGACCGGCAGCGCTGGGCGCACCTTGCTTTCGCAGATGCAGGAACAGCTCGTGACCTCGAAGCTCCGCGGTCAGAACCGAGCGGTCTTCCTCAGGATGCGTGACGAGATTGCCGAGACCGTAGCCGCCGGCTACACGGTCAAGTCGATCTGGGAGTTCCTGCGTAGCACCCGCGGCCTTGAGATGGCCTACGAGACGTTTCGGGTGCACTGCAAAGCCGCGGGGATTCATCGAGTGCCAAAGGCTTCACGCTTCGCCGCACCAGCCAGTCCGGCGATCCCGCCCCCTCCCATCACGCCGAAGCGCTTCACCTACGCCTCGGTGCCCAATGAGAAGGCGCTTTACGGCGACCAAGACTGAGCGTGGCACCGCCTCGCGGCGCTACTTCTTGTGCATGCGGTCGAGCACGGCCTTGGGAGATCCGGGCGAACTCTTGTCGCTGTATCCGGCTGCGGCCCAGGTTTGCGAGATGCCAGCGTGTTCCGATAGCAGGTTGCTATCGCCCCCTGCGGCTTTGAGGAACGCTAGCCGCCCGGTGTAGACCACGTCGTCGAGCTGGTAGTCCTTCGAGACGCGCGCGCGTTCCTCGAGGAACAGCGTCCATCCGTGAATCATCGTGCGGGCGGCGGCTGGCTTGCCTTGGCCACGATGATAGCTGGACAGAAAGAGCGGGCCTTCCAGGCGACCGTTCGAGAGCCAGCCTTCATTCCGCGCGACCCGCAGATAGTCCGCGATTGCGTCTCGCGTGCGGTCGCTGACGTGGAAATGCAGCTCTCTGAAGCGATTGCCTTCGCAAGGAGGCTGAAGAATCTGCTTGCTCACCCGGAGCGCCTTGGGATCCGCAACGACGTCCTGCGTCTGAAGGCTCAGCGCCGCTTTCGTTCGGACGGTCCCGTCCCAAAGCAGGTAGACGAATGCGCGGAGGCGTAGGCCTGCGAAATCGCCGGTCTTTGCCCACTCATCGAGGGCTCGGATGATGCGCTTCTCATCCGCTGAGTCGATTGCAATGCGCTTGCGCTTTCCGACGGGCACCTGAAGTCTCCTGGGCGGCCGTTGTATCACGTCTTGGCACGCTGCCCGCGACACGTTCGCTGGCCTCTCGGCGTGACTCGCGCCGACTGCCAATCTCCTCCGAATCGGCCCAACGGCGCTTGAACAGCTTCTAATATTAAGTTAGACGCAATTACGCAGTTGTTCTTGTCCGCTCTGAAAGGAGGCCGCTATGGCCGTTCGGCATAAAGAGATTTTCGGCGTCGTTTCTCGTGGGGAGCAGGGCTTCTGGACGCGTATCGGCACGGCGTTCGAAAACCGCGATGGCTCCTGGAACATCAAGCTCGACTTCGTTCCCACCGACCCGCAGGCAACGATTCAGATGCGCGACCCGCGGCCGCGAGACGACGAGTCCATCGTTGCCGGCGCTGCACCGGACGCGCCCAGAGTTGCCGAACTGACGAGGTGATTCTTGGCCACGATTCACTTCGTTCTGCAGGGGAAGGGCGGCGTCGGGAAGTCCTTCGTCGCCGCCACGATGGCGCAGTTTCTGCGTGATCGCGGCAGCCGTCCGCTCTGCATCGATACCGATCCCATTAACAAGACCTTCGCAGGCTACAAGGCGTTCGATGTGCACCGCCTCGAGCTCATGGACGGCAGCGAGGTCGACCCTCGGCGGTTCGATGCGCTCGTCGAGCTGTTGACGAAGGCCGAACCCGACCAGCACGTCATCATCGACAACGGCGCCAGCTCGTTCATTCCGCTCGCGGACTACCTGCTGAGCTGCGAGGTGCCCGCGATGCTGCAGGAGCTCGGCCATGCTCTTTACCTGCATTGTGTCATCACGGGGGGCCAGGGGCAGGTCGATACACTGCAGGGGCTGAGCGCGCTGCTCGCGAGCTTCTCGTGCCCCTGCGTCGTCTGGCTCAACCCTTGGCACGGCCGCATCGAGCACGAGGGCAAGGGCTTCGAGGAGTTCGCGCTCTACCAGAAACGCCGGGAGCGC
>DATHEN010000284.1:0-4971 GCA_035318565.1 Polyangiaceae bacterium | reverse complement strand
TTGGAAACGACCCTGCTCGTGCTGGCGCTCGTCCTCGTGGTGGCATCGATTCTGTGGTGGGCGCATCTCTGGTACTGGGACAAGAAGCTCACCATCAGCGCGACCTACGCGCTCGAAGAGCGGCTGCCCACGCCGGACGGCTGCGCGATCGAGCTACGGCGCGTCGAGCTCTTGCGTGCCGGAGTTCCGCTCGAACCGGACACGGATTTGCCGCCCGTGCTGCTCGTCCATGGCATCGGCGCCAATCACCGGAACCACGACCTGCATCCGGATTATTCACTCGCGCGCTACCTGAGCGCACGCGGGCGGGACGTGTGGCTGGTCACGCTCCGCAGCGGGCTGCGGCAGCGGACGCGGGCGGAAACGCGTCTGGTGCGCTTTGCCAACATGGTGCGGGAAGACGTGCCGCTGGCCGTGCGCACGGTGCTGGAGCGCACGGGCTTCAAGCGCCTCGACTACGTTGGTTTTTCCATGGGCGGTATGCTGCTCTACGCCGCGATCGGTCGCTCACTCCCCGAAGCGCAGGTGCGCCGCGCCGTGCTCATGGGCTCGCCGGCCGTGATACGGCCGCCCTTCCGCTTGCCGTTCGCCGGGCGCTTCAGCCGCTTGCCGCTGGGCTTTCTGCCGCACGTCAGGTTGCGGCTGCTGGCGCGCACGAGTGCGTTCGCGTCCGAGTGGCTACGCACGCCGCTGCATGACGCGATCTTCAATCCGCTCAACGTGGCCAAGGGCGTTGCCCGCATGTCGCTGGCCAACGTCATCGAGGACATTCCGGGCCCCTTGAATTACGACTTTGCGCTCTGGGCGCTATCCGAAAAAGGCGCGCTGACGCTCGACGGGCAGAGCGTCGTGGAGCGCCTGGCGGACGTCGGCGTCCCCGCCCTGTTCTTCGCCGGCGCGAGCGATCGCATCGCTCCGGCTGCGTCGGTCCGGGTAGCGTACGACATGTGGGCAGCGAACCATCCAGACGTGAAGAAATGCTTCGTGCTGCTCGGGCGCAGCGCCGGTGCACACGACGACTACGGTCACGGCGACATGGCCATGGGCAGCCACGTGCGCGAGGACCTTTTCGAGCCGCTCGCCGGCTTTCTGGAGAGCGAGCCCGCCGCGTGCCCGCCGGGTCCGGGCTCAAACGGCAATTCTTAACATTTCATTCTGCTTCCGCTGAAATTGCCTATTTCATGCTAACGCCTCCCGGACCGATCCGAGAACCGCTGCGACGCTTGCGACCGGCATGCAGGCGCCGCCGGCCCCGCCGGTCCGTTTCCGTGGCTCATGGCCTACTCGGGCAGATCGTGATCTGCTCTTGCCAAGACTTCCTGACAGTAGTGTTGGCCCTGAACACCGACTAGGCTGCGCCCGCGTGAAAGGCTGGCGGCTCGGCGTGTGTGTGGTCTCGCTACTGCTCGCGGCCCGGCCGGCGCTGGCACAGTCCGGCGAGGGCGCCGAGCCGGAAAAGGAGACGCTCTCCGATCTCGAGCAGAGCATCGTCGAGCAAGCGCTCGAACGGCACGGCTTCGAGCGCGACCCGCAGCCGGATGGAAAGCGCATCCAGAGCATCGAGATCGTGCGGCTGGAGGTGTTCGACGAGCGCGATCCGGTTCCCGATTTCATCAACGTATTTCACGTCACGAGCCGCGAGTACGTGATCGAGCGCGAGCTCTTGTTCCGCGAGGGCGAGCGTTACGATCCGCTGAAGGTCGCAGAATCCGCGCGTAATTTACGTACGCCCAAACAGCTTTCGGTCGTGCTCGTGCTGGCGGTACGCGGCAGCACGGACGACGAGGTGCGCGTCTTGGTCATCACCAAGGACGTGTGGAGCCTGCGGCTGAACTGGGACGTCAAGCTTTCGAACGGGCGGATCGCGAGCTTGGTCTTGAACCCTACCGAGCAGAACCTGCTGGGTACGCACACCAGCATCGGATTCAAGTTTCGACTCCTGCCGGATACTTATTCGCTGGGCGGGCAGTTCTCGAATACGCGCGTGTTCGGCACTCGCATGCAAGCGAGCATCGGCGCGAACGCGATTTTCAATCGTGACAGCGGCGAGAGCGAGGGCTCGTACGGCTCTGCGTTCTTCGGCCAGCCGCTGTTCTCAGTGGCCAGCAAATGGGGATTTCAGACCGCGGTAGCCTGGCTCGAAGAGACGTCACGCAGCTTCATCGGGCTCGATCAGCGCGTCTACGACGCGCGGCCGAGAGCGCTGCAAGCTGCGGCTTGCGCAGGAGATTCGCGCTGCATCCCGTACGAGTATTTCAGCGAGCGCGCCGTCGCGGAGGCGAGCGCGGTGCGCTCGTTCGGCAAGGCTTACAAGTACGATCTGCGCTTCGGTGCAGAGCTCGATCACCGCGACTACGCGCCGCCGAATCTAGCTGCCTACGATGCCGACGCGGGCAGGGCCTTCGTGCGCGACGTCTTGCCGGTGAGTGACACGCGCATCAGCCCGATCCTGGAGCTGCACGCGTACGACGCGCGTTTCGTGCGCTTGCTCGATTTCGAGACGCTGAGCCTGCAGGAGGACGTGAGCCTCGGGCACGAGCTGCTCTGGCGCGTGTATCCGGCCAGCCGCGATCTGGGGTCTTCGCGCGACTTGATCGGCACGTACGCGGCGCTCTCCTACACGTTGCCCATTTCCGATGGCATCGTGCGCGCGCTCGCGGCGTCCAACATCGAGCTCGCCGCCCAGGAGAAACACGACGCGCTCTTCGAAGGGGCGCTTCGCTTCGTGACCCCGCGCTTTGCCTTCGGGCGCTTCGTTTACGACGCCCTCTTGCTGAACCGCTACCGCAACTACTTGAACCGCCGCTTCGTGCTGGGCGGTGACACGCGGCTGCGGGGCTACGCACCGTCGGCGTTCATCGGCAAGGACGTCGTGGCATCCACGCTCGAGTTCCGCTCGCGCCCGATCGAGATCTTGTCGGCTCAGGTCGGCGCGGCGGTCTTCTATGACGCCGGGGATGCCTTCGACGGGTTCGAGTCCGTAGCTGTAAAACACGGCGCGGGAGCCGGCGTGCGAATCCTATTCCCGCAGCTCGACCGCACCGTGTTCCGCGCCGACTGGGGCTTCCCGCTGAACCCCGGCTATTCGACGTGGCCGGGCAGCTTCTTCGTCACGTTCAAGCAAGCGTTCGCCTTGCCAGGTCTCGGCTCGCCGTCGATCACGACGAGCTTCGTTGACGGCCTGGAGTGACGAGGACGACTCAGGTCTGCGGTGTTGCGCTGGCTTTTTCGCTGATGCGCTGCTTCAGGTTCTCGAACGCGGCGTCGTAGTCGGCTTCGAGCTTCTTGCTGCGGTCGTCGAGCCCGTCGAGCACGTATTTCGCCTGCTGGATCTCGCTGTCCACCCGTTGCTTTGCGGCTTGAGCCGCTTCGGAGCGGGCGTGCGCTGCGCGCTTTTGACCTTCGCTGCGCGCCGGGTCGGCTTCGACCTTCTGCGCTTCGCTGATGGTACGATCCAGCGTCTTCTTGATCTCAGAGCCCTCGTCCATGAGCGCTTCGGCTTGCTCTTTGGTCTGCTTGGCCGCGACGTGGCTCACGTAGCTGGCGTAGGCGATGTCATCCGCCTGTTTCTGTAGGGTCTCGACGTTCGCCTTGCCCAAGCTGTCTTCGTTGTCGGCGATGAAGCGGTGGGCTTCGTTGTGGGCGCGCAGGCGCAGCTCGAGCTGCTTTTCCACGGCTTTGCCGAGCGCGTTGGTGGTGGCGCCGTACACGTCGGCGTCGCAATTTTTCTGCTTCACGGTGTACTGCGCGGCGCCCCCGATCTTCTTCTCGAGCTCGGCTTTCTCTTCCTCGTGGAAGCGAGCGACGTGCTCATTTTCTTCGAGCTGCTCGACGTAGGCGCCGCTCTTGCCGGCCCCGTCCGCGCGCTCGACGACCGAGCCCACGTCCTGCCAGTTGGGATCACGCAGCGCGTCCGGATAGGTCGAAAAGGCGGCGATCACCTGCTGAGCCTTGCTCTCGTGCGCGGCGAGCCGGCCACGCAAGCTGGCCAGCGCGTCCGGATAGCGCTCGGCGTAACCGGATTCCGTCGCGGAGGAGGCGTACGCCGCCTCGGACTTTTGACTCGAGCAAGCGCAAGACAGGCACGCGAGTGCCGCACTCAGAATGATTCCCTTGTTCATGGCGCGGGGAGTAGAGACCGGCGGGCGCGTTACGGTCAAATCTCATCTTCGAATCGAACGCGCCTCGGCGCGCGCTCAAGCTACGTAAACTCGCGAAACTGCCGGCGTGCGGCGCGCTCGGCCGCAGCGCGTCAGACCGGCCGCACTGCGCGCCGGTAGCCCACCTTGTTCAGCGCTTCTTCGACGAGTGCGCTTCGGGCGCGCGGGTCGCCTTCGAGCTCCGGAACCAGGATCAAACGGTGGGCGAGCACGGGGCCGGCGACTTGGCGCACGTCATCTGGAGTGACGTAGGGGCGGCCCGCGAGCACGGCGCTCGACTTCGCGGCGCGCAGCAAGCTGAGTGAAGCGCGCGGCGAGGCGCCGAGCAGCACGCGCGGATGAGCGCGCGTGAAGCTCGTGAGATTGACGGCGTATTCGTACAAATCGTCTTCCACGTGGACGCGCGCGGCGATCGACTGCAGTTGCAGCACATCCGTGGCGGCGAGCGTGGCCTGCGCCTCTGGCGGGGCGACGCCGTGTGCGCGCAACATGGCGACCTCGTCCCGGGCGCTCGGATACCCCATGCGCACGCGCACCAGGAAGCGATCGATCTGCGCTTCCGGCAAGGGGTAGGTACCCTCGAGATCGATCGGGTTCTGGGTAGCGAGTACGAAGAACGGCTCGGGCAGCTCGAAGCGATCGCCCTCGATGGTGACCTGGCGTTCCTGCATGGCCTCGAGCAAGGCGGATTGGGTCTTGGCCGGGGCGCGGTTGATTTCGTCGGCCAGCACGATGTTCGCGAAGATCGGTCCGTGCGCGAACACCATCTGCCGGCGGCCAGTCGCGGCGTCTTCCTGGATGATGTCGGTGC
>DATHEN010000283.1:0-3116 GCA_035318565.1 Polyangiaceae bacterium | reverse complement strand
CCTCGTACGCCGTGGCCGTGCCGGACGCGACGTACTCGCGCTCGACGTAACCGCTGGGGACCGTGAGGCCCGTTGCTGCACCGATGAACGGTCCGTTCCCTCCAGTGATCTCTTGCGACACATCCGCCGCCGGTCCCGCGGGCCGGTCTCCGGGCGTGCCAGAGCTCGAGTCGTCGTCACTCGAGCACGCACAGGCGAGCACTGCGAGCAGTGCGCACGCGGCTCGTCCGAACGAGGAATCGGCATGTCGAACGAATTCGTCAGGTGATTTCAAGTGCATGCTCTCTTTGAGGGATGGACGTCCCACGCTAAGTCGCTCGGTCAGTAAGCGCTGTCAAATCACGCGAAAGATTCTGCCGTAATGGTTCGCAAATCGCATTACGCCAAAGGCTCTGTCGGCGGCCAACCTCGGCGCGCCGCTGACACCTGCCAACGCGCGCGCCGCGATCCCCGTGAGCGCGTTTCTTCGCTGAAAACAGGCGCTTGTCGCGTCGCGCCCGGACCCTGATGTACAAGGGTGACGCGTGAGCGAGCGAGCGTACGACATCGTGGTTTTCGGAGCCACCGGCTTCACCGGCGAGCTCGTGGCGCGCTACCTCGCCAAGTGGATCCCGAAAGGTCGGCGCTGGGCGATCGCGGGCCGTAGCGCCGAGCGGCTCGAGACAGTCCGCCAGGGACTGCTGGCTCTGAACCCAGACTGTGAGGTCGGGGTCGTCATGGCCGATCTCGAGCAGCCCGCGTCTCTCATCGAGATGGCGCGGCAGACGCGCGTGGTGCTGACGACCGTCGGTCCGTACATGGAATACGGCGAAGCCGTGCTGCGGGCGTCGATCCAAGGCGGCGCGCATCACCTCGACATCACGGGCGAGCCGGATTTCATCGAGATCGCTCGGAAGCGCTATCATGAAGCCGCGCTCGGCAAGAAGCTTTGCATCGTGCACGCCTGCGGCTTCGGCAGCTTGCCGCCCGACGCCGGCGCATTTTTTACCGCGCAGCAGCTGCCCCCTGACACGGAGAAATCGGTGCGCGCGTACATCGATACCAACGCTCGGCCATCGGGTGGCACGGTGCGGTCTGTCTTGCGGGCAGCCGCCAAAGGGCGTTTGTCGTTGTTGCGCGAGCTCACCCGGCCAGTGGGAGAGCCCGCGCGGCTGCCGCGTTTGAAGGCGCGAATTCACAAAAACCGCGAGCTCGGGGGATGGGCCGTGCCCACGCCCGTAGTCGACGCGTGGATGGTCGAGCACAGCGTGCAGGCTCACAGCGCGGCATACGGCTCTCACTTTCAGTACACACAGTACTTTCTCGTGCGGCATCTGGCGCTGCTGTGCCTGGCGCTGATTGGCGCGCTTCTGCTCCTAGTGCTCGTGCGGGTGCCCCCGTTTCGACTCCTGTTCGAATGGCTCTTGGCGCGCCCGGGTGGACCCAGCGCCGAGGCGCGAAGCCGCACGCATTTTGCCATTACGTTCATCGGCGAGTCCACCAGCGAGCGCGTCGTGACGCGGGTGAGCGGTGGCGACCCAGGCTACGAGGAAGCCGCCAAAATGCTCGCTGAATGCGGGATCCTGATGCTGGATGAGCGCGCGGAGCCGGCTGTATTCGGCGTCGCGAGCCCGATCGCGGCTTTTGGCAATCGACTGATTGAACGCCTGCAGGAGCGTGACGTGCGCTTCGAAGTCATCCAAGAGCGCACGGCTCGCGCTAGCTTGCCCAGCGCCTAGTGTGCTGTCTCATGCGGGCGTTCCGATCGGCAGACGCTCGCGAACGTTTTAGGCCTCTGACATGCTCAATCGTCTGCCGCCGGTGAGGTGCTTCGGTTCAAGCTGCCGTTTGAAACCGGGCTGCCGCGGCGCACTCCAGATCACACGCGCTGCACTAGAACTAGACACACAATTTGCGGGCAAAGGCCTCGACTGACTGAATGTCATCGGCGTGAGGTCGGCCCTTGTTCAGATTGAACGGCTTCACCAGAGGATGCAAATCGTGTCCGGGGCAATGCCACTGACCCACGACCTGCAGGCCCTTGCGTTCGAGCCTGAAACGCATCGTGAGTCGGTAGAACGTGACAGCGAACCAGTTTTTCAACCCGCTAGTGCTGAACGTGAACACTTTGGTGTTCCGCGGAAGCCTGCTGGCGACGGCGAATATTTTCTTGTCGTGTCTGAGCCAATAAACGCCGGACCCCAAGCCGACGTAATCCCACCCGTGCAGATCTTCTTCTTCTACCGAGTCGGCGTGCAGGAGCTTCGCGTTCAGGACGGCGGCCAGGGCATGGGCGACGATTTTCGTGTTGCCGGTCCTGGAATGATAGATGATCAGCGCCTTCATTTTTCTCCATTGGCAATACGCGAGGGTACGACGACCCGCCAGCGCTCCGGCGCGCGCCCAGCAGCGCCACTCGGCTTTTGGCGAAATTACCGGTCTAGATCTTCACGGCGCGAGTCAGCAGGTAGCCCTGACGCATAAGACCGTTCTCGAAGTACTGCGCCGCAAGCGCCTCCAGCTCGCTTCGCAGCAGCGCAGCGCGTGCCGGCTCCGAGGCGTCGAGAGACTGGAGCAGCTTCAGGACGGGACCGAAGTTCTTCTCCATGAAAAGCCGATAGTGCTGCACGCTCAGCGTCTGAAAAAACATGGTGTCGCGGTCGAAGCAAACGTCTTTCACGGCGGAGCCGAGCCGCTCGCGAACGATCGTGGGATCACCCCACTGAATCGGCGGCGCCACTCCTGCGGGGGGCGGAGGAGCGTACCTGCCCATCAGCGCAAACCAGCGGCCCGTGAACAACTCGGGCGGCCATGTGGCGAACGCGAGCACGCCCCCTGGTTTGAGCGCTCGCAGCATTTCCTTGAGGGCCACATCCGGCCGAGGGGCAAATATGTGACCGAACTGACTGACCACGAAGTCGAAGGCCGCGTCGGGGACGGGCAACGCCTCGGCGTCCCCCTCTCGAATGCTGACGTCGAGCTTCGTCAGCTCGGCGTTCTCTTTCGCGCGGGCCACTAGCTCGGGAGTCAGATCGATACCCGTGACTTTTGCTCCGCGTCGCGCAGCGCTCAACGCCACCACGCCCGTCCCACACGCGACGTCGAGCACCTGGGCGCCCGTGCCGATGCCGGCGAAC
>DATHEN010000282.1:0-3159 GCA_035318565.1 Polyangiaceae bacterium | reverse complement strand
GGCGCGGGTATTCCTCCGCAGCTCGTGGGTCGGATCTTCGAGCCGTTTTTTACGACCAAACGTCCCGGTTCCGGCACGGGGCTCGGGCTGTCGATCTGTTACGGGATCATTCACTCGAACGGCGGCGAGATCACGGTGCAGAGCGAACTCGGGCGGGGGAGCACCTTCCGTATCACCCTGCCGGCCGCGGACAACCATCCGGTGCAGGTCTCCGAGCGGCCGCGGGCGGTGATGCCCTCGCGCCGCGCGCGGCTCTTGGTCATCGACGACGAGCCGGCGATCCTGCGCGCGGTTGCACGCAGCCTGAGAAGGGAGCATGACGTGGTCACCGAGGAAAGTGGCCACGGCGCGCTCGAGCGCTTGCGCGAAGATCGCGACTTCGACGTGATCCTGTGCGACCTCATGATGCCGACGATTTCCGGGTCCGACTTGTACGAGACCGTGTGCACCACCTATCCGGGGCTCGAACGCCGCATCGTCTTCATGACCGGCGGTGTGTTCACCGACCGGGCCAAGGATTTTTTGAGTGGCATCGACAACACCTGCATCGCCAAACCGCTGGAGCTTCCGCGCCTCAACGCGCTGATCGCGGAGAGCGTAAAGGCGCGCGCGCACGAAACACACTGATGCGCGCAGCGCGGATCGGCGCGTGGTGCCTTTCTTGCGCGGTGGTCGCGTGTGCGAGCGGCTCGAACGACGCGCGTAGCGCTGCTAGCGCAGCGGGCGACGTTCCCGTCGTTGCCAGCGCGTCTCCGCCCCCGGCGCCCACGGCTCCCGGCCCGCCCGAGTGGTCTTACGTGCTGCCGCTCGACCACGGCATCCGCACGGACGCCGCGGGTGAGGGCGGCTTCCGCGCGCGGCGCAGTCACGGCGAGCACAACGGCCTGGATCTGCTCGCGCCCTTGGGCACACCGGTGTTGGCCGCGTGTGCCGGCGAGGCGCGCTCGGGAAGCACGGGCGCGTTCGGCAATTGGGTGCAGCTGGTCTGCCCTCTGCCGGAAGCGTTCGGCGGCAGCGCCGCCGGCTATGCCTCCTTGTTCTACGCGCATCTGCTGGACGCCGAAGTGGGGGACTTCGTCTCGGTCCCACGCGGTCGCCCGCTCGGCAGAGTCGGCAAGACCGGCAACGCAGCCGGTCCGACCGTACAGCCCCACTTGCATCTCGAGCTCGTGATTGCGGACGACGCGCGCGCGGCGCGCGATGAGTCGCACTCGGGCTTGCTTCAGTCTTCGAACTGGGCCGTGGCCGTATTTCTCAGCCGGCTCTCCCGTGCTTGTCTCTCTCCGTATGCTTTTGCATCGAGCTCCGGCCAGTTGCAGCGCGCGCGGCGCGTAGATCCGTTCATGGTGCTGACCTGCTTCGCGATAGACAAGCCTGCTCTGGTGACACCGGCGCCTCCTCTGGCTGCGGCGTCGGTGCCGTGGAAGGAGCGCTACTCGGCGCAGGGTTTCGAAGTGAACCAGGGGCTTCCGAGCTTTGCCCTGGCCGAAGCTCCGGTGCGCGTCACGGCCGAGTACCTGGTGGGACGCTGGCAAGGAGAGTACCTCGGTACGCAGGCGTTCGCGTCGCTGGAGGTGTCCGCGAGCGGCCGCTTCACGCTCGCGGTTCAAACCGGACCGGAGACGCGCTGCAACTTGCAGGGACGGCTCGGCGTGGAGGGACCCAAGCTGCACTTCGAAACCGAAGGCTCGGAGTGCGCCGGGGCAGAGTCACACTTCGCTTGGACGTACGTGCTCGACGCCAGCGCCGATCGATTCAGTGTGGCGGATGCGGAGTTGCCCGACGCCGTGTCGCGCGAGGGCTCGGAGTTGCGCGGCCCGGTATGGACGTTTTCGCGGCAGCGTGTCAGCGCCGACCCTTGAAGCCCATCATGTCTTGAACCGCCGACTCGCTGGCCTCGGCGATATCGTTCTCTTCTTTCAGGCGATCGGCGCAGTCCTCGCAGAGCTTCTTGGCGCGCCCATTCACCATGACCGCGACGAGCTCGTCCGCGTCTTCGCCACAACCTTTACAGATTGCCATGGGCGCGCTTCCTAGCACGCGGCGTCAGGAGCGTCAGCGGTCAAGCGCGCGGGCCGAGCTCACTCCCTCAGTTCCGGAGGTGTTCGGGCCACTTTCAACAGCATCGGAAGCCCGCTCAACGTGATGACGCCGGCTCCAGCGAAGATGATCGGATAGCCGAAGTGCTTTGCCACCGTG
The DNA here is from genome assembly GCA_035318565.1 of Polyangiaceae bacterium. GTDB lineage: Bacteria > Myxococcota_A > Polyangia > Polyangiales > Polyangiaceae > DATDJP01. The sequence continues at coordinate 960 of DATHEN010000282.1, read as the reverse complement.
CCGAGCGTGAGCGTGCTGATGGCCACGCCGGCGTTGAAACAGCCGTTGAACAGCGACAGCACACGGCCGCGGTGCTCGACTCGCACGCCCTCGACGACGAGCGCGTTGAGCGCCGGAAAAACCAGACCATGACCGACGCCGAGCAACGCGCCCAGCGCCGCGAGCCATTGCGGTTTCAGACCCACGGTCGCGAACAGCGCCGCGCCGTAGATGCCGAGCGCCGCCACGGCCACGCGCGCACGCCCCACGCGATCGACCCAGCCACCGAGCGCGATGCGGAGGGTGGCGGCCGATAGCGTGTAACCCAGGAAGAATCCGCTGACTTCCCGTGCTCCGAGCTCGAGGGCAAAGGGCAGCGAGAACGTGAACATCGTTCCGAACGCGATACCGACGATGGTGATGGCGTACAAAACTCTGCGCACGCGTGGCCCGTAGCTCGGACGCTGGCTGACGGTGTGTGCCGTCGAGCGTGCCCGGCGGGGTAGGAACAGCGCCAGACCCGCACACGCGGTAGCAGCTACCGCCGATATCACGAACACCATCGACCAACCCCAGTGCGACGCGACGAACTCGCCGACGGCGGGTGCGATGGCGTTGGTGATCAGCGCGGATACGCCGAACAGGCCGAGCGCCTGGCCCATGCGCGCAGGCGGCGCGAGATCGGTCACGAGCGTTGCCGCTGCGGTAAAAACCAGCGCCATGCTGATGCCCTGAACGGCGCGCAGCGCGATCAGGAGCAGGCCCACCGACTGAACGGGAATGAAGCACAACGCGCTGAGCGCGCACACCAGTCCGCCGCCGATGATCAAGCGGCGCCGATCGTAGTGATCAATGGCCCGACCCAGCAGCGGGACGGCCAACACCGCAGCCACTACCGCGGCGGCGCCGACGTAGCCCACTTCGTCCGGGCCCGCTTTGAGCGCCGTCGTCAGGTACTTCGGCAGCAGGAAGAAGGTCGAA
>DATHEN010000281.1:0-9894 GCA_035318565.1 Polyangiaceae bacterium | reverse complement strand
AAACCGCAGCCCGCCGCCCACTGCGTGTGACGCGCGTCCCCGACGAAATCACCGACCGGCAGCGAGCTCGCGGCAGCCCAGCCGAGGTACGCGAAGAACATCAGCGGTACGGCGACCGCGATCGCGATGCGCCCGACCCGCGTGAGCCGGCGTCCCGGCGGCGCCCCGAGGCCCACGGCCAGCACCAATCCTTGCACGAGCACCCATCCGACCACGCCGAACACCGCCGCGCGCAGGGCGCCGGGAGGCCGCGGGTGGTTGCGGGTCAGAAGCAACAGAACGCCGATCACGGTTGCCGAGACGAGCAGCGAAAGGCCCACGCGAGCGCCTGCGGAAAGCCGGCGCTTCTGGGAGAGGTCTTTCGTGCAGTGCTGGCAGATCGCGCGCTGGACCTCCGGCCCTGGCAGCGCGGGCGCTTGCGTCCAGGGCAAATCGTCGATCGTGTCGCGCTCGGGCGTGATGCTCATGGTGCCCTGCTGAACCCGTCTAACTCCTTTCGGAGCAGGTTATAACCACGATGAACGCGCAGCTTGACCGCGGTCACGGTGGTGCCGAGCACGTCGGCTGCTTCGGCGACGGATAGGCCAGTGACTTTCGTGAGTTGTATGGCTTCGCGGTAGGTTTCGGGCATGGCATCCAGGGCGCGCTCCAGCGCTTCGGAGACGTCGTTCGGAATGGCGGCTTCCTCGCGCGGCGGCTCGGGAAGTTGCCCATCACTGCTCAAATCCTCAGTACGACTGCGGGCCGCGCGGCGCTCGTCGAAGAACGAGCGACGTGCAATGGCCAAGACCCACGGCAGGAACGGCGCGCCGCGCAAGTAGCTGGCGCGCGCGCGATGCACCTTCGTGAATGTGATCTGCAAGAGATCTTCGGCGCGTTCGCGGTTGCGTGTGAGGCGTAGGAGGTAGCCGAAAAGCTTTGGCGTCACGCGCTTGTACAGTTCCTCGAAGGCAGGCGCACTGCCGCCCACGTACTGCTCCATGAGGTCCTCGAGCGTCGGTTCGACGGATCGGCTCGAGGGCACCGAGGAGTCCACGGCCGGCACTCCTATCCCGACCAAGGGCTTGGCGCTACTCACCGTGAGCAACCACTTCGAGTCCTACGGTCTCGGGAACCAGAAAGTTTCCGAGGCTGGGGTGGTGAGCACCCCATGGCTCCGATTCGGACTCACCAAGCCGCTCAGATCAGAGTCTTGAGGTCGAGCATCTCCTCGACATCCGGCATGAGCACGAGCTCTACGCGTCGATTCTGCTGCCGGCCGTTCTCCGCGGCGTTATCGGCCACCGGGTCCGTTTCACCGTAACCCGCGGCATGCAAGCGGCTGGAATCGAGGCCGCCGCCGGGGTCCTTCCCGCCCATTGGCGCGATCAAGTAGAGGAGCACCTGGCGCGCGCGCATCACGGATAAGCCCCAGTTGTCGCCGAAACGGCCGCCCTTCAGCGGCTTCATGTCGGTGTGGCCGGCGATCTGGAAGTAGCGAGCTCGAAGCTGCGGATCGTTGCGGATCACCTCGGCAACCGCACTCAGGACCTTTTCTCCGCCCGGCTTCAGCTCGTCCTGGCCGGATGCAAAAAGCACGTCGCCCGGAAGCCGGATGACCATGCGATTGCGGCGGATCTCGACCTTCAAGCCGAGCGTCGTGAGCTTCTTCAGCTTGTCCCGGAGGAGCTCGAAGCGCTGCTTGATACGCTCGAGCTGATCGGCGCGCTGCTTGTACTCCGCGAGCGCTTGCCGAAGCTGTTCCAGGCTGGCGGTGAGCTGCTGCTTCTCGGTGCCCGTTTGTTGGAGCTGCAGACTCACTGAATCCAGGTTTACGCCCATCTTCTTGAGCTGGTCCTCGAGCTCTTGCACCTTGGTATGGGTCTGATCGAGCTCGGCGCGGGTCGCGGCGTGCTGTTTGCGCTCGTCCTGGTACTGGCTATTGAGCTTGTTGTATTTCGAAAGCTGCGCCTTCCATTCGTCTTCCGAATAACCGCAGGCGACGAGTGCGAGCGAAACCAGCACCAGTAAGGTATATCGGGTCGACACGCGATGGCTCCTTGGAGGCATGGCCCGGCTTGCCAATACAAACCGGAATAAGCTCGAGAGCTTTCCGGGAGTTTGCCACGCTGTCAACCCCGCCCGGCCGGCGTTTTTTCCGGGCAGCTCTTTCCGAAAGAGCTACAGCGCTTCCACGCCATTGCCACACTCGGGAGTTACCCCTTTGAACCGCATGACTGCTGCACGCGTTCGCTTCGTCGACCAAACCAGCTGCCTATTGTCCCAGCTCGACGTGGAGGCGCCTCATAGCCGAGGCCTGCTGGCAGCGCTCACGCGAGCCTTGTTCGACCTACGCATTCAGGTGGTGCGCTGCGAGACGAAGATCTGGGACAAGAGCTTGTCTGCGAGCTTGTGGCTCGTGGAGTTCGATGCCGCTCCCATCACTAGCAAGCGTCGCGCGGAGGTGCAGGCGGCGATCCTGAACACCGTGGACGCGAGCCTCGTAGTGAGCAGGCCAGCAGCGCGTCCGGCGGCGGCGGCCGCCGTCTAGTCTGGGACGGGACACTAGCCGTCGTCAGCTGACTCTACGGAGCGCGCGATGTCCTCGTGCGCGAGGCAGCGCCGAACTTCTGCCGTGATGGCGTTGCGGCGACTGGCGCAGAGCGGAGCGCGCGCGAGCTCGACGAGGTACAAGTGCAGCCCTGGCACCGGCAAGAGCTCGACCGCGTGGAGCTTCAGTGCCTGAGCGCGCACGGACGCTTCGATGCGATCGAGCGTCAGCGCGCCGCCGCGCGCTTCCAGCAGCAACGCGGGCTGACTGTGCTTGGTTCTGACGACGAAGCGAACCGTTACTTCCGTGCGAGCTGCTGCTCGAGCTACGGCGATCAGCGGCCGCAGCCGCTTTGCACGCGGCGGATTCGCCGCGTAGGAGAACAGCGTTTGCATCGGCTGGATGCAGGCCGCTACAGCATGTGCATCGAGAACGGCCGCGGTCGACGGTTCACGCATAGTAGCAACATAGCGCATCCCGCCCCGCGACGGGGAGGTGCTCTCGGAGCTCTCAGCGAGTAGCGAGAACCTGCAAAAGTCCGACGATGAACAGGGCGGTCACTACTGCTTTGAGCAACAGTCTGGCTTCGGCGCTCCGGAGCGCTTCTGAATCCGCGTACGCCGCGAGAATCGCTGCGCCTCGGCGCGGCCTCTGTGGCGCTCTGAAACGAACGAGCCTTCCCATGCACGACAATATGGGCCCGGCTTCTGCTCGTGACAAATGAATGACGACCGAAAGACACATTGGAGACGTGTATGTGGGCGCTTGTGCCGAGGAGTACGCGGAGTTCCGGCACATGAAGTTTTCGTGCGCGACTGCAGGGTGTGACACGACTCGGCTCCATTGCGTCGCATGAACGATGAACTACGAGCGAGGCGGCCGCTCCTCGGGCGAGTGGGGATTCGAGTCGCTGCGAGCGCCGTCGGGCTTGCCGGGGTGGGCATTCTGCTGGCGCAGAGCGGCGCTGCCGAGGTGGCAGAAGGCGCGGAGCGAGCTCTGCCCTGGCTGCCGGTGCTCATGGCCGTGGAGGCAGCGCGGATTGGCGCAGAGCTCCTTGCGGGCCGGAGCCTGCTCGGAGCTGACGCGACTCGGGTTCGGTGGGGCTCCCTGATTCGATTACATTTGATCGCCTATTGCGTCTCTGTGGTTACGCCGGCCGGCCGGGCTGCGGCGGAAGCCACCAAGGCGGTGCTGCTCGCTCGCCGAGTGGCGGCGCCGGTCGCCTGGGCGCTCGCGGGCACGAATCAAATGCTGAGCCTGTGCGCGGAGGCGGCGCTCTCCCTATTGGCGCTCGCGGCCGCGCTGCTGTTTACGAAGACAACGCTTCTGTGCTGGGCGCTGCTCGGACATGCGCTCTTGTGCTGCGCGCTGGCCATCGCGCTGCGCCGCGTGCTCATCAGCGAACGGGCGCAGGCCTGGCTCCGCCGCGTCCGCAGTCTCGAATGCGCGGTGCCGGCGTTTCGCAGCGCGGTGCGGGAGCAGCGCTTGCTGCGGCCTGCGCTGTGGTTCTTTGCCGGAAAATCACTCCAGCTCGTGCTGCTCACGTTGCTGTTCCACGCCGTGGGCGCGGGGCTCGCGCTGGAGCGCGTGTTTCTCGTTCAGGGTCTGAACGTGGTGGCTTCGGTGCTGGGTGATCTCGTGCCTGCTCAGCTCGGCACCACGGACGGGGTGTTCGCCTGGGGCGCCGCGTCGATCGGTGTGAGTACGAGCGCCGCCCTGTCCGTGAGCCTGTTGCTGCACGGAGTGCAGCTGGTATGGGTCGCGGTCGGCGCGCTCACGCCGCTGCTCTGGCCCGACGAAGAATCGCTACCAGGACGAGTGCACGTCGTAACGGGCGCTGCGCGTGTCGAGGCTCAGGTAGGAATAGTTGCCGTTCGCGCAGGAGCCGCTGTTCAAGAATAGGCCCGAGGCGTGCTCTGTGCGTGTAGCCTGGTGCGTGTGGCCGGTCACGACCACGTCCGCGCCGCGCGGGCCGGCTGCGCTCATGACCCAGCGCTGGAACGTGCAAAGCGCCGGGTCCTGCGCGCTGCTGTAGCGCCAGGAATCGAGCGAATTGAACAAGGCGTAGAGCGGGTTCATTCGCAGGCGCAGCATCCACCCGCCGAGCCAGACGCCGAGCTCGGAGAGCCAGCGCGCGTTTCGAACCAAGAGGTCGTAGTGGTGCCCGTGGGTGAAGAGCAACCGGCTGCCGTCCACGTCGAGCGTGAGCTCGTCGGGCGCGCCGTCGCTCAATCCGGCGATCAGGTCGTGATTGCCGTGCACATAGCTGTAACGGGGCTGGCGGAAGCGCTGGGCAATTTCGGGATGTGCCTCTCGGGCCCGGGCCAGAGCCTGCCGCGCGCCGCCGTAGTGTGCGCTCGTCAAGGTCTCCCAGATGTCTCCGAGCAGCACCACGCGTTCGAAATTCTGCTCGAGAAAGCTCAGAAAACGCAAGAACTCCCCGTCGTCGTGCCCGAAACCGTCCACACGATCCGCTGCCCCCAGGTGAAGGTCGGATATCACCGCGATCAACATATCGCGTACTCCTTGCCGCGTCAGGCAGCGCGGGACTTCCCCGCACGCAGGATGCGCGGCGCTCGTTCGATGATTCTTTTTCTCGAATTGCACTATCTGCGCAGGGCGTGGCAGATGGATGGAGCCCAGGCAACAACGCGGAAAAGATCGGATCGCGCCCAGCCGAAGGCAACGCTACGGAGACGACTTGCGCGCGCGCTGCCGCCGCTTGCGGCCCTTGCGCCGCACCTCGTGCAGCGCCGTTTCAGGAGAGCTGGTCGCGAGCAGCAGCCGCGGGCCGAGGCCGGACTCGGCCTTTTGTACGCGTTCGCGCGCGAGCTCCATGAAGCGTTGTTGGGCGCGTAGGGGCGGCGCGTCCGCCACCCGGGCCACGCGCGCATACGAGCCGTCGGGCTCTTGCTCCCAAGACTTGACGTCGTCAGCGGCGCTCGTTTGCAGGATCTCCTCGATCACGCGGCGCTTGATGCTCTCGTCCAGAATCGGACACATGACTTCGACCCGGCGCCGGAAGTTACGCGGCATCCAGTCGGCGCTCGTCAGGTACACCGCGTCGTCGCCGCCGTTTTCGAAGTGAATGACGCGGGCGTGCTCCAAGAATCGGTCGACGATGGTCCGCACCACGATGCGTTCCGAGTGAACGGGAAGGCCGGCCTTCAAACAGCAGGTCCGTCGGATCAGGAGTTTTATCGGCACGCCGGCCGCTGAGGCCCGATAGAGCGCGCCGATCACGTCTGCATCGACCACCGCGTTCAGCTTGGCGCAGATGCCGGCGCGGCGGCCGTGGCGCGCGTGCTCGATCTCGCGCTCGATCATGCCGAGCACGGCTTCGTGGAGGCCGAGCGGAGCAACCAGAAAGCGGTTCCATTTCGCGGGCGCGCTGTAGCCGGTCAGCAAGTTGAACAAGGCGGTGGCGTCTTCGGCGATGTCTTCGCGCGCCGTGAGCAGGGACAGGTCCTCGTAACCGCGCGCGGTTTGCTGATTGTAGTTACCGGTCGCGAGGTGAACGTAGCGACGCAGACCCGAGGCCTCACGCCGTACTACCAGCAGCACCTTGGCGTGCGTCTTGAGCCCGAGCAGGCCATACATGACGTTGACGCCGCAGCGCTCGAGCGACTGCGCCCACTGGATGTTGCTGGCTTCGTCGAAGCGCGCCTTGAGCTCCACGACCGTGGTGACCTGTTTGCCTTGCTCCGCTGCGCGTTGCAGCGCGCGCACCATCGGAGATTCCCCCCCGGTGCGGTACAGCGTCTGCTTGATGGCGAGTACGTGCGGGTCTTCGGCCGCATGCCACAGGAAGTCGACGACGGCCTCGAACGACTCGTAGGGATGGTGGAGCAGGACGTCCGAGTCGCGGATGGTCGCGAAAAAGTCGTCTGAGTCGCGGAGCGGCGGACCGTATTGTGGGCTGAAGGGTTCGTCACGCAGGTCACGGCGCTCGTCGCCGCTGGTGAGCGCCCGCATGTCGTTCAGGATCAGCGGGCCGTCGACGCGGTAGACGTCGCGCTTCGGGTGCAGCCCGAGCTCGCGGCACAGCCACTCCAGGGATTCTTCCGGAGCATCACCGCTCACGCCCATGCGCACCGCGTGGCCGAGCTCGCGCCGTCGCAGCTCGGCCTGCAGCGTGATCAGCAGATCTTCGCCCTCTTCGTCGTCGATTTCGATGTCGAAGTTGCGAGTGACACGGAACGTGTACTGCCCGGCGATGTGCATCTGCGGGAAGATCGAGCCCAGGTGCCGCAGGATCAGATCCTCGAGCAAGGTGAAGACGCGGCGCGCGCCGGCCAGCTCGACCTGTATGAGCCGCGGTAAGCTCGTCGGCACCTGGACTACGCCGAAGCTCGGCTCGGAAGCGTGCTCGCGCCGCGCGAAGATCACGCCGACGTTGATGCTCTTGTTGCGTACGTGTGGAAACGGGTGCGAGAGATCGATGGCGATCGGCGTCAGCACCGGCAAAATGTCGTGTTCGAAGTGGTCGTCGAGCTCGGCGAGGTCCCGAGCCGCGAGCTCTTCCGGCTTGACCAAGGCGACCCCGGCCGCGCGGAGCTCAGGGCGAATTTGCTCGTTCCAGATGCGGTACTGCTCCTCGAGCAGCGCGTGCGCGCGAACGCTGATGGCCGTGAGCTGCTGCTCCGCGGACATGCCGTCCGGCGGCAATTCGTCGATTTCGCCCGAGAGCTGAGCTTGCAGCCCGGCCACGCGAACCATGAAAAACTCGTCGATGTTGCTCGAGAAGAAGCTCAAGAACTTCAGTCGCTCGTACAGCGGCACCTCGGGATTGGCCGCCTCGCCGAGCAGGCGCTGGTGAAATTCGAGCACCGAGAGCTCTCGGTTGATGAACAGGCTCGCGTCGGCCGGGGCGCCTGCTGCCGGAGGCGCTACTTTCGAGCTCGCGGACGGTGTTTCGTCCGTCGACGGTTCCTGGCTCGAACGGGGGAGGGGTTCAGGGCGGTTCATGTCCGGGGAACGTCACGCGAGCGGCACGGCACACCCGACCGCACCGCGCTGCGTGCTGCCATCCTTGTGCCACAGCTCGAGCATCTCGGTTTGTGACGATCGTGTGGCGGGCCCGGGCTCAGGCGACTCCCAGTTGGCGGAGCGTGGGCTGCTGACTCCGGGCGAAGTCCGTGGCCAGGTGTCTCAGCTCGGCCAGACTCGCGTCGGTTCCTTCGAGCCGCACACCGTCACGGCTCACGCTCTGGCCGGCGCCGCTCAGCCGCGCCCAGGCGTGTTCGGGAAGGCTGCGCTCGCCGGCGGAACCTTCATGAAACAGCTGGCCGACTGTGCTGACGGGCACGCCGGAGCCGAGTACCGCGGACGCCAGGCACGGGAGTGGACGCGGACCCGTCGAGCGGCGTGCCGCGACGCGGTTGAAGCGCTGCGCGCCACTGACAGCGCGCTCGCTGAGCGACTCGGGCAGGGCCGGGGAAGCGTATCCGGCTGCGACGAGCGCCAACACGCCATGAACGATCGCGTCAGGGCCGAGCCTTGCGAGACTCGGCGCTTCGGTCAAGCGACGCAGCGTGTGCGGCTCTTCTGCGAGCGCATCGAGCAAGGGCGTGTGAACGTGTTCGAGCAGCGTGATTTTGCCGAGTGGCGACTTCACCTCGTGAGCGCACTGATCACGCGGCAAGGTCAACGCGAAGCGCATGTCGAGCAAGTGCGCGCGCCGCTCCTGATTCGACCGAGCGCGGAGGCCGCGCGCGAAGAGATCTCGTCGCAGGTTCGTGTTCAGGATGAAATCCTTGGCGTCCTCCTGCAGCGTGCGATCGGGTATCGTTCTGAGGAGTGCGATTTGCTCGGGCGTCAGCACCATCTGCCACAGGTCTTCGAGCAGCCGCGCCGATGCGACGTAAGACAGCTTTGCATCCTTGAAGTCACGCGCCACTTCGCTGTGCGTGCACAGCGACCACGCCGAGTTGAAAAATTCGTGTATCAGGTAGGAAGGGCGCTTTTTCCTGAGCTGTTCGATGCCCGCTTCGAGATGCGGAATGGCTTCGAAGTAACGCGCTTCGACCTTGGCCAGCCGTGCCACCAGCTCGAACGCGCTCTGCACGCGCTGTTCGATCGAGCCCGACGCCACCGAAGAAGCCTCGTTCAAGAGCCGGCGCAGCGGCGCGATCGGGGCGAAGCCGACCGGGTGGTTGTAACTGACGTAGACGAGGCCCCCGGTCTTCAGGTGGCGCCGCAAGAACTCGCGAATTCGCGCGCGATTCGCGTCGTTTACCCAGCTGTATACCCCGTGCAAGGCGATGACATCGAACTCCGGCAGATCGGCGTCGAGCAGCTCCTCGAAGCTCTTCTCCAAGAATTGCACGTTCGTGAGCTCCGCTTCCTCGGCGATGCTTCTGGCTTCGAGCACGTGATCCGGCATGAAGTCGTTTGCCCAGAACTCTGCATCCGGATTCGTGGCAGCGAACAACAGTGACATGAGGCCAAAGCCACAGCCGAGCTCGAAGTAGCGATAGTTCGCGGGTGTGGCCGTGGCGACGCCTCGGTGCGCAGCCGTGAACAGCAGGTTTGCCGGCGCCATGTGCGGGCTGAAGACGTAGCCGTACTCGCGATTGACTTGATAGCCGGCAGACCAATTGGGCAGTGTCATGAGATCCTCTCGGAAGCGTCTCGGCTTCGCCTTTCGAGCGCGGGCAAAGCGAAGTGGAGGCAACGCCGGTTGCCTCCACTTGCCTTGGCCTCGGATCGAGGCGTGTCTGTACTCAGTTCTCGGACCAGTCGAGCCAGGCGCCCTGGAGCCAGGTTGCGTTGCCTGTGAAAGCGCCCTTGTTCGAGTTCACGACGCGGTTGAACTCGGTGCTGCCCGGTGCGGCGAAGCAGTCATCGGCGCTGAACCCGGGGTCGGTGGTGACGTTGCCGCTTCCCCCGTTGAACCAGGCCGTCTCGTCCGCGTCGGACGTCGTGCTGGTGCCGTTGTCCAGATCTCCACCGAACACCGTCGAGCTCGTGACGACGGGTGCAGTCGGATTCGAGGCCTCTTTCGAATTGCGCACGTCGAACGCGAACTTGAAGCCGTTGAAGACGGTCTCGGTGATCGTGCCCTTGGTGCGGCGGCGCAGCACGGCGCCGTACGAGTTGCTCGGTGCCGCACTCAGGTCCTTGCCGCACAAGGTGCCCTTCTGGAAAGTGGGGTTGGTGTACGGCGAGTATTCTTCGCCGGCGCCGCTGTTGTCCCACTCGAAGCCGTTCGGATCCTTGTCGTCGCTGCCGAAGCCAGCCTTGCGACCGAGGAAGTTCGTCACCGTGCCGGAGTAGCCGAAGTCGGTGTCGAACAGGTCGTCGCCCTTGGAATCGTTCACGACCAGGTACGAGGCGTTCACGGTGCCGCCAAACCACTCGAA